>JBFKXV010000143.1:0-6734 GCA_041637935.1 Burkholderiales bacterium
TCACCAACCCAGCCCATGCCGGCCCAGACATTGCCGTCCTCGTCGCAGCGTATACCATCGGCGAAACCGATTTTGCCGTTCATCTCCATACTGGCGAAGACCTTCGGATTGCGCAGCCGCCGCCGGCTGTCAACGTCGTACACCCAAATCACACTCTTGGCATTCTTGTAGTGTGACAGGCCCGTGTCTGCAACGTAGACCTTCTTGAAATCCGGTGAAAAACACAGACCGTTCGGCTTGAACGGCTCATCGGCCACCTTGATCGCCTTGCCGGCCTCATCAATTCGATACACCGCTTCCTTCTGAACCGGCTGCGGTGATCCCGTGTTCAAGCGCACGCCTTCGTAATTCATCAGACCGCCATAACCCGGATCGGTGAAAAACATCCAGCCTTCCGGGTGGCACATGCCATCGTTAGGCGCGTTGAAACCTTTACCGTTGTCGGCTTTATCTGCCATGACTGTGACCGATCCGTCGTACTCGTAGCGCACGACGCGGCGATTACCATGCTCGAACGCAATCTGGCGACCGTGATAATCGAACGTGTTGCCGTTCGAGTTGCCCGACGGATAACGGAACTGGCGTGATACGTGCCCGTCTTCCTCGATCCAGCGCAACTGTTCATTGGCAGGTATATCACTCCAGATAAGGTAGCGCCCGACGCCATTCCATGCCGGGCCTTCCGCCCACATCGTGCCGCGATACAGACGCAAGATCGGCGTATTGCCAAGCTTGTATTTGAACCGCTTGTCGAGAACCATGACGTCCGGATTCGGGTAACGGGCGATCGGTCCGTCGGCGTCGTATTTGTCGATGAAATTGCGGGCAAACGCCTGGGGGGCCATTGCAGTCAGCGCAGCAATACCACTGACCTTGCGCAGGAAGTTGCGCCTCGTCTCTTCGTCATGCTTTTTTTGAGTCGGCTTGGACAAGTCGACAAATTTATGCTCCTGAATGCGTGCCATTCTCTCCTCCGTTAGTGTTTTAGGCTGACTTCATGGCCAGTTCGTTTGTTTGCGACGCACCAACATCTCCCGAACGGCGAACCCGAAGATCGATGCAGTGCAACTTTTTTGAAACGAGAACTTCGCGCTTGAAGTTACCTGCGCAAATCATCCAATAACAACTGGTGACACACCATACAGCACGCACCAGACGATACAGGTCGCTCCCACGCCGGGCCTTGTTGCAGCGCACGCCCGCACTTGAGACAGTGCACCCGGTGATTGTTCATTATTCAGGGTGCCACCTCAGGCATGCGATTCATGCGCGCGCACGAAGCCTCGCCCAAGCTCCCGACCGCCTATTCTGCGCGCCGCACCGGCCCGACGCAACACCAACATGAGCCTTGGCAATTGCGCCCTGCCGCACCACGCGCTATCGTCGAACCTGAATGCTGTCAGGAGGTCGTCATGAAATTTGTCGGTCAGTTGCTGGGACATCATCTGCAGCGCTATCCGCTGATGCAGCTCGATGACATTTACAAACTCTTGCAACAGTCCGCGCTCGGTGCCGGGCACGCACTGGACGACGTGATGATTTTGCACGAGACGTTTGAATCCGAGATTGCATCGTTGGGCAGTGGACCCGAAGAACCGGTCGCCGATGCCATCTCTCCCGATGGGCGGCTGGCACGGATTCACCTTCGCGCCTATCTGGAAGCCGGGCACGGTGCCGATTCGCTATTCGATGCGTTTGTGCAAACCGCACGTGAGTACCCGCCTGCGCCCGACAAACTGGTGAAGTTTTGTGGCTGCGTCGCCGACCTCGCCGCGGCGGGTGCTATCGCCTTTGAGCAGTCCGAAGTAGCTCAGTATTTTTCCAAGATTGCTCACGACGGTTACCCCATCGTTCGACACTCGGCAGCGTTTCACAAAGCGTACAAGCCAGCCTACCGGGTGGTGTGTCTCGATTTCCTCCCTGCGGTCGAGCCGACCAGCCCGTCTTGAATTGCCCGTGGTGGCAGGTGAATAGATGACACACACGCACACCGAACCTCTGCCAGTAAGAGAGGTGCAAGCGATACCGGTTTCGTTTCCGGTCGACCCCAAAGACAGCGTCACGCTGGGTGTCGGGCGCACCATCAAGCGTGATGCGGTCATTGTCAAAGTGGTAACCGAGAGCGGGATTACCGGCTGGGGTGAGGCCCACCACGGTCGCTGCCCGGGCGCCGTAGCGCACATCGTCAACACCACCCTGGGAGCCTGCGTCGTTGGCTGCGACGCACATGACGTAACCGGTATCTGGAACCGGATGTATCAGCGGCAACTGGCCAGTCACGGCATGGGTGCCGGGGCCTGCCTCGCGGTGTCCGGCATCGATATGGCACTGTGGGATATTCGCGCAAAGGCGCTTGGTATACCGCTGTATCGCTTACTCGGCGGCACATCAAGGCCGGTTCCTGCATATGCTGGCGGCGTATCGCTCGGCTACCAGGAGCCCAGGTCCCTGATCGAAGAAGCGCGCGTTCACGTTGAGTCCGGCTACCGCGCTGTCAAACTGCGCATCGGCGATACGGTTGAAAATGATTTGCTGCGGGTTGCCGCAGTGAGAAAAGAATTCGGCGATGATCTGGACATCCTCACCGATGCCAACACCGCGTACACGCTCAGCGATGCGCGCACCGCCATGCCAGTGCTCGATTCACATAACGTTGGCTGGCTCGAGGAACCGTTTCCGGCTCACGACTATCGCAGTTACCGTGAGGCTCGCAGCTACGGCCGGCTGCCTCTGGCAGCGGGCGAGAATCATTACACACGCTTTGAATTCGATCGCGTCATCGAGGACGGCAGCATCACGATTTTGCAGCCCGATCTGTCCAAAACCGGAGGCATTACCGAGGCGCTGCGCGTCGCTGCACTCGCATCGACGTGGAAGTTGCCGATTCACCCGCATACCTCGATGACGGCGATCAATATGGCAGCGTCAGTACATTTTCTGGCAGCGATCGAAAATGCCGGCTATTTCGAGGCCGACGTGTCACGCAACAATCTGTTTCGTGACGAACTGGTCGACCAGGTACCGTTTCATGTCGATCGCGACGGCTTTACCCGGCCACTCGAAGCACCCGGAATCGGATTAGAGGTTGATGAACAATTCCTTGCCGCGCATCCGGTCATCGAAGGCCCGGCATACGTGTAGCGGACAATTCAGTCCGCACCGGGTCTTGAGACGGCGCGCAGCGTGCCGTCAGTCGGGCTGTAACCGAACAGATGCACTCCATCATCAGCAAAGAACCAGATAGCACACATGCGCTGGTTCATCTGGTGTTCCAGGCGCAGGCAGACCCCGCCGCCATGCTGGCGTATAACGGTGAAGGTGCCACGATCGATCAACCCTGAGCTGTTGCTGAGAATCACGCTACCATCGGCGCCGTATTGCGCGCGGTAGACTTTGCCGCGCGCGTCGTGCTCGACACGCGTCCCGCTAAAGGCCTTCCTGAGTGCGGCCATATCCAGCTGTTGCAAACCGCTGGCGTTAGCGGCCGATGCATCAGGCGGCGCAACCGGAAACTGGTTTGCAGCGCCAACCGGCATCGTCAGAAACGCCAATACCAACAGGGGCGATACCAACAGACCCGATATCAACCTAGCCAGCACGTACAATAGTTCCCTTGCGTTGGCCATAATCTGTACTCCTGCACGCCAAGATCCAACATTCATTTCCAACATACCCGGCTTTTCCGGACAATCCAAGAGCGCGTTTGCAAAGAAATCAACGATGTCCTCCACGCTGAATACCGAACTACGAGACAGTACGTTTTTGATTACGTTGAACCGTCCGAAATCGTACAACGCGATTAACAATGAATTGCGATCGGCTTTGATCGAAACGCTCAAGCAGGCCAACGTCGATGACAACGTGCGCGCCATTGTCATCACCGGTGCCGGCGACAAGGCGTTTTGCTCAGGGCAGGATCTGGAAGAAACGTCGCGCTACGGTATAGATGACGTCGCGGCCTGGCTGACCGCCGCGCACGCCATGTATCGTGCTGTGCGGGCACTCGACAAGCCGGCGGTCGCGGCCTTCAACGGTGTTGCTGCCGGTGCCGGATTTCAGATCGGTTTGTGCTGCGACATGCGTGTCGGTTATCCGGAGATGAAAATCGGCCAGCCGGAGATCAAAGCAGGGCTCGCCTCAATCGTCGGCACTACCCTCATGACAATGCATGTCGGCATCGGCCACAACATCGAACTTTCGCTGAGCGGCGATCTGATCAGCGGCCAGCGCGCCTACGACATCGGTCTGCTCAACCGGCTGGCGCCGCGCGAATCCGTGCTCGACACCGCAGTTGATGTGGCCACCGAACTGGCCCAGCACGGGCCAACGGCGATGCGTTTGACCAAGCAGCGCTTGCGTTCTTTGACCGACGAAGCATTCGAGTCCGCACTGCCCGTCGCCATCGAAACGCAGAAGCAAGCCTATGCCAGCGGGGAGCCGCAGGCAGCGATGCAGCGGTTTCTGCAACGGAGAAAAAAGTAGCGGCTCGCTGCTCACGGAGAGCACGTTCTTCCGGCACGCGGGCGCGGCGGAGTAGAATTGCCACAGTGCGGCCCGCATCGGTTTCTTTTGTCGGGTCGTTCTTTTATTTATTGCGGCCATGTCTTGTTTAAGCTGCCGTTCCCAACCCCCCTCGAAATCTGACCTCCGCCACCAATCGTGACCAGCAAAGAAAAACAGCCGGCCTCCACTAGCAACTTCCTCAGAACCATCATCGAGTCGGATCTTGCCGCCGGTACCTATGCCTCGCGAACCTGGGGCGGTAAACCGGGGCCAGCCAGCGTCCATCAGGGCGCCCCGGTTGACCCGGCGAAGATCCGCACCCGCTTTCCGCCCGAGCCGAACGGCTATCTGCACTTCGGCCACGCCAAGTCGATCTGCCTGAACTTCGGTCTGGCGCTCGATTACGACGGCATCTGTCATCTGCGCTTCGACGACACCAACCCCGTGACGGAGGATACCGAATACGTCGATTCCATAATCGATACCGTCAAGTGGCTCGGCTTCGACTGGCGGGAGCATCTGTATTTCGCCTCTGACTATTTCGACGAACTGTACCGTCTCGCTGAAGCCTTCATCGAACATGGCCTCGCCTACGTCGACTCGCTCACCCCCGAGCAGATTCGCGAGTATCGCGGCACGTTAACCGCACCTGGCCGGCACAGTCCTGACCGTGATCGCCCGCCCGAAGACAGTTTGAAACTGTTCCGCGAGATGCGCGACGGCAAACACCCGGATGGCAGCCTGTCGCTGCGCTTGAAGATCGACATGGCGTCACCGAACATCAACATGCGCGATCCCGTCATCTACCGCATTCGGCATGCGCATCACCATCGCAGCGGCGACAAATGGTGCGTCTATCCGATGTACGACTACTCGCACTGCATCTCCGACGCGCTGGAGAACATCACCCATTCAATCTGCACGCTTGAATTCGAAGACCACCGGCCGCTCTATGACTGGATTCTGGAAAAGCTGGCCAACTTCGGGCTGCTCAAAAAACCGTTGCCGCACCAGTACGAGTTCTCGCGGCTCAATCTCAGTTACGTGGTGTTGTCGAAACGCCGGTTGATACAATTGGTCGCGGAGAAATACGTAGACGGCTGGGACGATCCGCGCATGCCGACGCTGGTCGCAGCGCGCCGCCGCGGTTACCCGCCTGAAGGTTTCAGGTTGTTCGCCGAGCGCATTGGCGTGTCCAAGGCCGACTCGTGGATTGATTACTCAATACTGGAAGATGCCATGCGCGAAGTGCTCAACGAATCGGCACCGCGTCGCATCGCCGTACTTGACCCGCTGAAACTGATCATTGACAACTATCCCGCCGACCAAAAGGAAACATGTGAGGCGCCCAATCATCCGAAGAAGCCCGAATGGGGCACGCGCCAGATACCCTTCTCCGGCGAACTGTGGATCGAGCGCAGCGATTTCGTCGAGAACCCGCCGAAGGGTTACTTTCGTTTGTTCCCCGGCAACACCGTACGGCTGCGCTACGGCTACGTCGTCAAGTGCACTGCCTGCGACAAGGACCCCGACGGCAACGTGACCGCGGTACACTGCGAATACTTCCCCGACTCCAGGTCAGGCACGGCCGGGGCAAACAACTACAAGGTGAAAGGCAACATCCACTGGCTCTGCGCCAACAGTGCGATCGCCACGCCGGTGCACCTTTATGACCGGCTGTTCCGTGTCGAACAACCGGGCAGCGAGCGCGAATTTGAACGCGACCTCAATCCGGCGTCAAAGAACACCATCGTCGCCGAAGTCGAGCCGGCGTTGGCAATGGCAAACGCAGCCGACTGCTTCCAGTTCGAACGGCACGGCTACTTCACTGCTGACAGGATTAACAGCGGCCCCGGCAAGCCGGTGTTCAACCGCACTGTGACTCTGCGCGATAGCTGGAAAAAACAGAAGAATTAAAAGATCAGGCGTCCGCCGGCGCGAGCTGAATCAGCCGCTTGCCCAGATTCTCGCCGCGATATAGACCGGCGATCGCATCCGGCGCGTTTTCGATGCCGTCGAGAATCTCCTCGCGATATTTAATGGTGCCGTTGCGAATCCACTCAGCGAGCTTGGTACGCGCCTCATCGTAACGTTGCGCAAAGTCGAATACGACAAAGCCTTGCATTCGCGCTCGTTTGACAAGCAGATGGCGCTCGACGCGCGGCCCTTGCGGAATCGGGTCCCAGTTCGAAATTGATGCAGTTCCGCAAATCGCCACCCGCGCACCCTGA
>JBFKXV010000144.1:0-6691 GCA_041637935.1 Burkholderiales bacterium
CAATCGCCGGTGATAAGTGCATGTTGCCCACGCGAAGCAAGATGCACGCAGACGTGCCCCATGGTGTGCCCCGGTGAGGGCTCCAGCCGAACTTCGTCATCCAGAGCGTAGTCGTTGTTGACCAGCAGCGCCTGGCCTGCCTCCATCACCGGCAACACACTGTCAACGAAATGGGCTATCGGTTGTTGTTGGGGTAGTGCCTGCGTGCTTTGCCATTCGATTTCGGTAAACAGATATTTCGCTTTCGGAAACGTCGGCACCCACCGTCCGTTACGCAATTTCGTGTTCCAGCCAACATGGTCGGGATGCATGTGGGTGCACATGACGTAATCGACCTTGTCTGGCGTCACGCCGGCAGCACTTAGTCGTGGCAGGAAGGTGTTGAGTTTCATCATGTCCCAGAAAACACGTTGTGGGCGCGGCTTGTCGTCGCCAACACAAGTGTCCACCAGAATGGTGTGCCGGCGCGTCTTAACCAGAAACGCCTGTATCGTCAGAACGATGTTTCCCGTGTCGGGAAGGTATGCCCATGGCGCCATCCATTTGCCGTGATGCTCCCAATCCTGCGACGTGGTTTCCGGAAAAAACTTTCGCGCAACGAAATCGGTGCAGATCGACTCGACGATGCGATGGATGGTAATGTCACCGACGGAGTATTGGGTCATGACGCTTGCGCTCATTGGCTATCGGGGCTGTTTCAAGCGGGCTTGCTGACGAGCAGCAAGACTCAGAGTTTCCGCACAGTCTGGATCCATGGTTCGGCGCGCCTGCCAACAGCGACCTGCACTTCGTAGCGCGGCGCCAGCCCACCGGGATTGTCGCTGGCGCGAACCGTGTCGAACTGTTCAAAAATACTGTGATACTGCACGGGTACGTTGATGCTGTCGATGAGAAGTCCGCTCACGAATCCGATCCATTGTTCGCCCTGCTCGGTGTCGCGCAGCAGCGGCCGGACCAGTGCCCGCATCACAATGTAGCGGCCGGTGGTGGTGTATTTCGCCTGCAAAGCTGACTTGTCTTGCCCGGCATCGATGACGAACAGCCGGCTGCTGTGCTGTCGTTCGTCATCCAACGTTTTCTGCGCTTGCTTGGCCGCGGACTGAAACTGCGCTCTGCCCGGATTGCTGACCATCAGATCCAGTCGTTCAGCGAGGTCCCGTTCGGCCCGGACAACAGCCCTCTCGTAAGCGGGGCCGTCAAACTCCAGCACCACATAGACTGGTCGCGGCAATTCGCTTCTGTAGCTCCGGCGATCTGTGTCCGCCTCCGATTCAGACCGAAGCCCGAATCCGAGTTCGATCAGCTTGTCCCGATCGAACCACTCAGGTATGCCGCTGCAGTCTGAATAACCGTAAGTGTAGGATGGGTTATCCTCGATGCGACAATTCAGGTGCAGCTGAATGCCTGTGTTTTCCCTCAGCATGCCATAGCGGTAGGGCATGCCGAGTTCGCGTTCGCTGAGCGTGACGACGGCCTCCGGTTGACCGGCGCGGTTGTAGGCAACGCCGCCAAGGGCGACCACGTTAGTGACAACGATCAGAGCGATGCCGAGCCCGAGGACAAGCCATTGGCCGGCGGGAAGTTTGTCGGCAAGCTTCATGGTCTTCCCTCCTCGGTGTGATGTTGCTGCGTCACGCGTAATCGTTTGAGCAGCACGAGGCAAAGGATGGCAACCAGACCGAGTACCAGAAAGAAAAGATACTTTGGCATGACATCCCACCACCAATCGAAGAATTTTGTGTACAGGAAAATGACGAAGAAGGTGATGCCGGTATAAACGACGTGGTTCCAGCCGCGCCGGATTCCATACCAGATGAAAGCACCGCTCAGCACGAAGCCGGCCACCTGGTAGCTGCCTTCAATGATGCCCGCATCGATCGGCAGGTAGCTGATGTATCCCCAATTGGCAAGCACCAGCATCGGCAACAGCAAAGTGATGATGCCAAACACCCGGTAAGACAGTGCAAATCCGGTGAAGCGCTCATGGCTTATCCACTGCGGCAGGAAGAACAGTGCGATGGCGACAGGGAAAAAGTTCTCCGGCCGCTCGCCGAAATGAATCCAGTACATGCCGCTCCAGGTGCCGACTCGTGCCGCAACAAAGGCAATGATGCACAGCACGCCGGCGACCTGTAACAGGCGTGCGTCATAGCTATACGCCAGCATCAGCGCCAGTGCCGCCCACGGCAACAGCGCATTATCGGTAGGCGTGATATTGAAGATCTCCCCGAACAAGGCGATGTTGAGAACAAAGCAGGCGAACGCGATCAGCCCGACCAGCTTGGTGTAGTAGCCTGAGGCGTCCCTGGTTCCGACCAGCACCGTAACCACGAAAGTGACCAAAGAGGCGCCACTGAGGATGGCAACCTGGCTCGCCGTGCCCAACGTGCCCCAGAACTGAAGAAACAGAAAAAACACGCTGGCCGACAGTGCCAGGGCACCGAGAAAAGAGGCGATGCGCATGCCAAGCGACAGTTGTTTCTCCTGGCGGGTGCTGTCGATATCGAAGTGGCTGCGCAGTTGCTCCAGCAGTGTTTGATGGTGGGCGTTGACCGCTTCGCGTTGTTCGGCGCTCAGGTGCAAAACGCGCGCATGTGCCAGTTCCTCCAGTTCCTGGTTGAACGCCCGGATCCGGTCGACGCGTTGCTGGGCGGCGCTTTTGCCTGACATGCTCATGGCAACCTTTACTCGGAGTTTGCTGGCGATTGTGCGGCAATCGAATGGTGCATGCAATCGGGGAACGTACCGCCGCAGCGCACTCGACCCGGCAAACGATGTTTGCTGCCGGCTGGATTGTGAATGGCTTTGTTGTGACCGTTTCTATTGGTTATCAGTCGCGCGTGGCCGACCGGTCAGTGTCATGCCGCCATCGACGACCAGCGTCTGCCCGGTGATATAGCGTGCCTGGTCGGACAGCAGGAACCGGACCGCATAGCCAATGTCCCACCCGGTGCCTTCGATTTCAAGCAGTGATGCCTTACGCCGCCGCTCGCGCGCCTCATCGCTCATGCCATCAGCCGACACCATTGGCGTATATACCGAACCCGGCGCGACGCAGTTGACACGGATACCGTCGCGGCCATGGTCAACTGCCATTGCGCGGGTCAAGGCGATAACCGCTCCTTTGGAAGTGGAGTAGGCAGTCATGCCGCGCGGGCGCAGCGCGGCGATCGACGCGACGTTGACGATTGCCCCTGATTTTGCCGTCGCAAGCATGGCGGGAATTGCGTACTTCGAGGTGAGAAACATGCTCTCGACGTTGACTTGCATGAGTTGCCGCCAGACTTGCGGATCTTCGTCGACCACACTGCCAACGCTGGCGATGCCGACGTTATTGTCGAGGCAGTCGAGCCGGCCAAACTGCGAAACGGCTTGCTCGACTAGCGTGCGGCACTGATTTTCGTCGGTCACGTCAGCGGCGAACGCGGCAGCGTTACCGCCCTCGTCGGCGATCATCTGCACTGTCCGCTCGGCAAGATCGATTTGCCGGTCAACCACCAGCACCTTTGCGCCGGCGCGCGCCAGCAAGATCGCCGTAGCACGGCCATTGCCGATGCCGTCACCGGCCGCACCACCGCCGGTGACGATGGCGACTTTGCCTTCGAGACCGTATTCCTGTGCGGGCTTGGTAGTCAAAACGTCTGCTCCTTTTCAGGTTGGCCGGCGCCCGTCGTACAGGGGTACGGGCAACTCGATTGAGTCATCGAGCCATTGTATCAACGAGTCCGGAATCGAATTTGAAGCGTTCGAACAGTGGTAAATTGCCACGTGGCGTTCAGGTAAACCATAAAAAATTCCGTTTCGTGTTGTCCAAATTACGGCTTCCGTGAAGATTGACATTGAATGGGAGCATTGTGGCAAGCTGCTTAATGTGCCGTGTCTCACGCACAGGTTACGTGAATTTGAAACCGAAATCGTAGGTAATATTGAATCAATTCGATTACATCATTGTTGTCGCTGGCTCGGCTGGGGCAGTGCTGGCGGCACGCCTCAGCGAGAACGCGCGCACGCGCGTGTTGTTGCTGGAGGCAGGACGTGCCAGCCATTTTTATACGCGCTTTCCGATCAGCTTCGGTTTGTTGATAAACAATCCGGTAGCGAACTGGTTATACGAGTCCGAGCCGGAAGACGTTACTGCGCAGCGTGCCATACCGGTGCCACGTGGAAAACTGTTGGGTGGATCGAGTGCGATCAATGGCCTGGTGTGGGTACGCGGTCAGCCAAACGACTACGACACGTGGGCCAGTATGGGCGCGCCCGGCTGGAGCTGGAAAGATGTAGCGCCACTATTTGACCGCATCGAGGATTTCGAACAAAAGGGCGCGGCGGGACGTGGCAACGGCGGACCGGTCCACGTGTCGGTAGTGCCAGACCAGAATCCGATATATGACGCGCTGTTCAAGGCCGCCGGCGAGGTCGGCTTTCGTACCAATCCCGACTACAACAGCGAAGATCAGGAAGGCATCAGCAAAACGCAGGCGAATATTCGGCGCGGGCGCCGGATGAGCGTTGCCAATTGTTATCTTGATCCGGCGATGCGACGGCCGAACTTGACCGTGCTGACCGAGGCGAGTGTTCAACGCGTGCTGTTGGAGGAGAAGCGATGCGCCGGCGTTGTCTATGCGCACCGAGGTAAGGAAGTAATCGTGCGGGCAGGAAAAGAGGTCATCCTGTCCGCGGGGGCGGTCGCGACGCCGCAGCTGCTCGAACTGTCCGGCATCGGCAAGCCCGAAATCCTCGAGTCACATGGCATTGCGGTGCAGCACGAACTGCCGGCAGTAGGAGAGAATTTTCGCGACCATCTGACCCCGCGCATTATCTGGCGAGTGAAAGATCCGCGGGTGTCGTACAACCACAAGGCGCGCGGGATCGGATCGGTGACAGAGGCGTTGCGCTATCTATTGACCGGTGGCGGATTTTTCAGCCTGCCCTCGGCACCGATGGTGGCGTTCCTGAAAACCAGTGCCGATCTCTCGACTCCCGACGTGCAGCTGCATCTCGTTCCTTATTCCGTCAAGGATCCGAAGACACGCAAGTTGCAGGACTTTCCGTCCATGGCCATCATCTGTTATCAGCTGCGGCCGGAAAGTCTCGGTTCCATTCACATTCGCTCGGCCGATCCTCATGTGGCCCCGGCAATCCGGTTCAATTTCCTGGATGCAGAGGTCGACCGGCGTACTCTCGTGGACGGCGTTCACATAATGCGACGCATCGTCGATGCGCCGGCGATGCAAAGCCTGCGCGGCGAGGAATATTCGCCAGGTAAGCAAGTGGAATCCGATGCGCAGATTCTCGACTGGATTCGCAACAACTCGCAGACCGCCTATCACCCGATCGGAACCTGTCGCATGGGTCAGGGTTCCGGCACGGTGGTGGATGAGCGTCTCCGCGTGCATGGCATCGAAGGCTTACGCGTGGCGGATGCCTCGATTTTCCCAACCATGCCTTCCGGCAATACCAATGCGCCGGCCATCATGGTTGGCGAAAAGGCTGCCGACCTACTGCGCTGAAAGCCGCACTCGCAACACGCCCAAGTCGTGCTGTTCTTCGTTCATGCGAAGCCTCTACAATACCGGGATCAAACGCAACGTAGCCACAGGATCAGCCATGCCCTCAGCAGTTGTAGCCGGGATCGACGCGCCGGAACTCGAAAAGCTCATATCTCGAAAGTGGGAAGAAGACATTGTTCCTCATCTTGTCGAGTACATCCGCATTCCGTGCAAATCGCCGCACTTTGATGCGAATTGGGCGGCCAATGGTCATATCGACGACGCCGTGGAGCTGGCCGAAAAGTGGTCGCGTGATCAGCCCATAGCGGGACTGAAGATCGAAGTCGTTCGCCTCGAGGGCCGTACGCCGGTGCTGTTTTTCGAACTCGAGGGTGACGCGCCCGGCACCATCCTGATGTACGGCCATCTCGACAAGCAACCGGAAATGACCGGTTGGCGCGATGGCTATGGGCCGTGGATTCCGGTGTTGCACGAAGGCAAGCTCTATGGCCGCGGCGGTGCTGATGACGGCTACGCGATTTTTGCCTCGCTGCTGGCATTGCAGGCGCTCAAAGAGCAGGGCATTGCGCACGCGCGCATTGTCGGGCTGATTGAAACCTGTGAAGAAAGCGGCAGCTACGATTTGCCGCACTACCTTGACGCATTGAAGTCACGCGTTGGCGATGTTGATTTGGTGATTGGTCTCGATTCCGGTTGTGGTAACTACGATCAACTGTGGGTCACGACCAGTCTGCGCGGCATTGCCGCAGGCACGCTCACTGTGGAGGTGCTCAACGAAGGGGTGCACTCTGGTGATGCCAGTGGCATCGTGCCGTCGAGCTTTCGCATCGCACGGTTGCTGCTCGATCGCATCGAAGAGGCAAGCACCGGCCACATCATTCCCAACGAGTTCTATTGCGACATTCCCGCAGAGCGCAGCGAGCAGGCACTACTCGCCGGCAGGACGCTTGGCGATCCGTTGCTGACCCGCTTTCCATTTGCAGGGAAAACGCAACCGATGACAACCAATCACGGCGAGGCGGTTCTCAATCGAACGTGGCGACCCTTTTTGTCGGTCGTGGGCGCAGACGGTTTGCCGCCGATCAAGGATGCAGGCAACGTGTTGCGACCGAAGACTGCATTGAAACTCAGTTTGCGGATTCCGCCGCTCGTTGACGGGCGGCGCGCCACCGAAGATCTGA
>JBFKXV010000145.1:0-6652 GCA_041637935.1 Burkholderiales bacterium
CCTTCGACCAGATTACCGTCGGCGTTGCGGCCTTTATAGGCAAAGAACCCCATCAGCTGTCTGATTGCGTGCTGATACGCATCGCCTCTTCAATGGTGGTCTTTCCAGTCAAAACCTGATCGATCGCGTGATCAGTCAGGGTTTCGCCCTGGATCTGCTTACTCGCAACGGCAACGAAAGCTGCTGGATCGCCCTGGTTCGCCGCAGACACCAACGGCGGTGTCATCTCCAGGATTTCATATACGCCGCTGCGTCCGAGATAGCCCGTGCCGTTGCAGCGCGTGCACCCGGTGCCTTTGCGGAACTCCCCATCGGCAACGGATTTGCCGTAGTGTTGCAGCCATGCGTGCTCCTGCGCCGTTGGACTGTATGGTTCACTGCAACCGTCACAAACGATGCGCAGCAGGCGCTGGGCAATCACCACCTGCAGTGACATCGCCACCATGTAGGAGGGTGCACCCATATCGAGCAGCCGGATCGGCGAACTGACCGAGTCATTGGTATGCAACGTCGATAAAACCATGTGGCCGGTCATGGCGGCGCGCAGACCGGTCTCGACGGTGATGCCGTCACGCATCTCGCCCACGAGGATGATGTCGGGATCCTGGCGCAGCGCGGTTCGCAGAACCCGCGAGAAACCGAGATCAATCTTTTCGTGTACCTGTACCTGATTGATGCCCGGCAAGCGATACTCGACCGGGTCTTCAACCGTAATGATCTTGCGTGTGGCTGTGTTGAGTTCCTCCAGCACCGAATAAAGCGTCGTGGTCTTGCCGCTACCAGTCGGGCCGGTGACCAAAATCATGCCACTCGGGTGGGCCATCACCTTGCGTAATCGCGTCAGCAATTTAGCGGGCAGACCAATCTTGTCCAGTTTCAATATGCCACTGGACTGATTGAGCAGACGCATCACGACCGACTCGCCGTACTGGGTGGGCATGGTCGAGATACGAACGTCGATTTGGTTGTTGCGCACCTTGACGTTGAAGCGGCCATCCTGCGGCAGCCTTTTCTCGGATATATCGAGTCCTGACATCAGTTTCAGCCGCAATACCAGCGCCGATGCAATCTTCGAGTCGGCCTGCGTCTGGATATGCAGCACGCCATCGATCCGAAAGCGGATCTGCAGCAGCTTCTCCTGTGGTTCGATGTGAATATCCGATGCGCGCACGCCGACCGCGTCCTCGAATACGGATTGCAGCAGCTTGACGACCGGTGCATCGTCGGCGCCGGGCGATGCGCCGATGCCGCCCAGGTCGATGATCGTATCGCCCAGTTCGGCACCCAACTCCTGGGCCAAGCCAGTGATTTCTTCGGTTCGGCGATAAATGCGATCAATCGTTTGTAGCAGCGCCGATTCGGAGACCACCGCCTGTTGCACGTCTTTCTTAAGATTGCGGGCAATCTCGTCGTAGGCAAACAAGTCGGTCGGATCGGCGAAACCAATTCGGTATCCAGCGGCGTCCTCGTCGAGCACCAGTGCGCGAAAGCGCCGCGCCAGCGTCTCCGGCAGGCGTGCTGCCAGTTCCGGCTTGATGTTGAACCGCTTCAGATCGATAAACGGAATGTTGAGTTGCCGGGCAAGCGCACCGGCGATCTGATCCTCGGTCAGATATCCGCTGTCGATCAGCACGCGACCGAGTTTACGGCCGCTGCGCTTTTGCTCACGCAAGGCCGACTCGAGCTGCTCCTGCGTCAGGTGCCCCTGCTGCAGAAGCACTTCGCCGAGGCGTATTTTTTCCGGTTTGCCCATGTATTCAGAAGAGGTTCGAACTTGTCATTAAGCAATAATTGAACTATTTGTCACACATATATGATTCTTAAATTAAAGTGTCACTGAAAAAGCGCGATCGCATGTTCGACGTTGTTCTCTTTCAGCCGGAAATCCCGCCCAACACCGGCAACATCATTCGCCTCTGCGCCAATAGCGGCAGCCGGCTGCATCTGATTGAGCCGCTCGGCTTCCATCTGGACGCACCGACGTTGCGACGCGCCGGCCTCGACTACGGCGAGTTCGCCGATGTAATGAGATATCGCGACTGGACTCAATGGCGCCAGGCCCACCCGTCGCAGCGCGCCGTGGCGTTCACCACCAAAGCGAGCCGTCGCTACAGTGAATTTCGCTTCCAACCGGGGGACGCACTGCTGTTCGGGCCGGAAACACGCGGATTACCCGACGACATACTTGCCGAGTTCGACCCGGCACATCGCCTGAGACTACCGATGGTGACGCAACAACGAAGCCTGAATCTGTCCAATGCCGTGGCAATCGCCGTTTATGAAGCGTGGCGGCAAACAGATTTTGACGGTATCGGACAGTGAGCGCTTACTTTGTGACGCTGCTTGGGATGCTCGCAACGAGCGTTGCGAGTGAATTTTGGATCCACAGGCGGACCAGCCTGCTGCGTCGAGAACAGCCCTAACAGTCTTTTGAAAAAAGCGTAGCGAGCAGCTTGAGTGCAAGGAGCCGCCTGTATTGATCGAACCCTGCGCACGACTAGAAAACGAGCAAGGCGAGTTTGGGCGAAAACTCACATGAGCGAAGCGAATGTTATGTTGAAGCCAAAACGCCTTGTTGTTTCAGTAAAGGCTCACGTGAGCAACGCGAACGTTATGCCGGAACTACATACTCGATGGACTTGCGCGAGGAGTAAGCGAGCACGCGACGCCGCAATCGATCGGTTGAAATGTACTGGCGCAGTAGCTTTTTCAACAAACTGCTAGGCGACGCTCTCCGGTTTCGGGTCACGATGCAGCAACGCTTCCACCGCTGCTGCCGGAGACACCGATCCGGCCAAGACTTTGGCTACCACTTGTGTGATCGGCATCTCCACACCCAACTGGTCGGCCAGCCGCAGCACCTCGTCGGCAGTGTGAACGCCCTCGGCGACATGGCCAAGCTCAGACAGGATTTCGGGCAGGCGCTTGCCTGCGGCAAGGGCAAGGCCGACGCGTCGATTGCGCGACAGATCGCCAGCGCAGGTCAGTGTCAGATCACCCAGACCGGACAAGCCCATAAAAGTCTCCATGCGCCCGCCAAGCCTGACGCCGAGACGCGTAATCTCGGCCAGCCCGCGAGTAACCAAGGCCGCGCGCGCGCTGTCCCCAAGCTGTAATCCATCGCTGATTCCGGCGGCGATCGCGATCACGTTCTTGACCGCGCCGCCGACTTCAACGCCGATCAGGTCGGTGCTCGAATAGACGCGAAAGCGGCCGGTGTGAAGTTGTTTTGCCGTTGTCGTGGCGAATTCCTCGTCGGGCGCCGCAACTGTGACTGCAGTCGGCAGCCCGCGCGCCACGTCGGCCGCGAAGCTCGGCCCGGACAGGACACCGTAACGGGTCTCTGGCAACAGTTCCTCGGCCGCCACCTCGTGCGGCAGTTTGCCACTACCCGGCTCGAATCCCTTGCAAACCCAGATACTGCCCGCCTTCCCCATGTAATCACGTGCCGATCGCAGCGTGTCACGCAAACCGGCGGTAGGGACCGCAAACAACACCAGCGCGGCGGAGTCGAGCGCCGGCTCGATTTGATCGAGCACTTCTATCGTGTGGTCAAAACGAATCCCGGGCAGATACTGTTTATTCTCGTTGTCGCGCAGCAGGGCGGCCGCGTGAGCGGGTTTGCGGCTCCACAGCGCAACGGAATAATTGGCCGAGAGCGTCACCGCAAGCGCCGTGCCCCATGCCCCCGCGCCGATCACTGCCAGTTTCATACGCCCCACAAGTCACGCAGCCGGATGAAGCCAATGATGCCGCTGCGGTGACGTACCTTGGCCCAGCCACCCGACACTTCGAGGAAATCCAGCACGACGCCTTTCTCTGCCCTGAATACGACAGACGCCAACTCGCCCGGTGAATCCCGGGCATCAGTTGCCACCTGCGAGACCATGACCGTACGTATCGCACCGAGCCGCTCTTCCTCGATCCAGGCAAAAGTGCCGACCTCATCGCGCACGCGAACCCAGTCGCCGGAGGCAATAATGACTTCGACCGGGTAACCACGGGTGAGAATCAGCCGTTTGGTCGACTGCTTTGAAGGTGCGTCGTACAGCACCGCAATCTCGTCCGCCACCGATTTGAACTCGATCGCGTGCGCAACAGTAGTGAACAGCAGTGCGCTCGCCCCGACCATCAACGAATATACAAGCCGCATGCACATCAGTGGGTCGTGGTTCCGGCCTTGGACTGCGCGTCGCCTTGTTGCTTGCGCGCCTGGTATATCGCCTCGAAATTCATCGGGTGCAAAATAACCGGCGGAAATCCGGCGCGCGATACGGTTTCCGACACGACTTCACGCAGATACGGAAACAGTATATTAGGACAGGTGACCCCAAGCACCATCTCGATCTCGGATTCAGGCACGTTACGGACCTGAAACACGCCGCCATACGCCACCTCTACCAGAAAAACCGTCTGGTCCTTGAGCTTGGCGGTAACCGTGATGTTGATCACCACCTCGTAGTGGCCCTCGCCGATCGCTTTGCCGGCATTGTTCATTGATACGTCAACTTGCGGCGCTTCGCGCTCACGAAATATCTGCGGCGCACCCGGCACTTCGAGCGACAGATCCTTTACGTATAGCTTCTCGATCGAAAAAACCGGCTGATTGGCCTGTTGCTGTTCGCTCATTGTTACCCCTTAATCGTGACCCCTTGAATTTAGTCCGCGTTGTTCGACACAGATCGAAGTGTTTCGCAGCAGCGTCGTACTGCCTGCTCCAGCGCAGACGACTCACCTTAGCCACCGGCACGGTCGTTGCCGTCAGTGTTGCGCGACGGTCGTGCGCCCGGAACGCGCCACCATCTCGCGACGCAGTCCGGTCCCGATATCGGCCCTGGTTCTGCCCGGCCCCTGCCCCCAGTTGCTGGCTGGCAGCAGAGCGGTCAGGTCGCCGTGCACAGTCAAGACTTCTCCACAGGCAGGCTTGCCTGTTGCCAGGCACCGATTCCGCCGGCAAGCAACGAAACGTTTTCAACCCCGAGTTTTTTCAATGTCGCACAAGCTGAGCGCGACCGCGCGCCACTGGCGCAAACAACGATAACGGGTTTTTTGGCGAATTTCTTCATTTCACCACTGCGCTTTTCAAGCGATGCCATCGGAAAGTGTTTCGATCCGACAATATGCCCGCCACTGAACTCGCCCTGCTCACGCACATCCAGCACCACAGCGTCCTGGCGGTTCATCAACTGTACCGCTTCCATTGGTCCGACTTCGCGAACGCCGCTGGTGCCCTTCGATATCCATGGCCAGACAACATAGCCGCCGCTGATCACTGCAATCGCGACCAGCCAGATGTTGGCAGAGACAAAATCCCCGATGCTCACTGTTGTTCCTTAGTCATTACGTGACGCGCCGTTGCGTGAAGCGGCGTATTCTACCAGCGGCTCGAGCGCGCCCTCGCCGGCCGCCAATCGCACTGCCAATGCCGTGGCGACCGCAGCGGATTGATCCGGGTACGCCTTCGCAGCCATGTCCCACATTCTATTGGCCGCGGCAACATCGCCTTGTATGGCAAGCAACGCACTTTGTCGAAACGCGACGTCCGGTGACGGAAACGAACGAAGTACGCGGCCATTCAGTTCGACCTTGGCGTCCACGGCATGACGATCCAGCGCAATGGTGCGGGACAGTCCGAGTTCGATGAAGTTGCCGAATAACGATGTTGGCGCAACCCGGGCCGCTGCAACGATAACCGTGCGGTTGTCGCCAGTGGCGGCCGACTCGACGCCGAGCCGTTCGACCAGCCGGTAGTCAAGAAATACGCTGGACAACAGGTACAACATGACGGCGCCTGCGCCGAGCACCACCGTCGGCGAAGCCGAGGCCGGCTTCAGGCGCCATTGCACATGATCACCAGCGCCCACCAGCAAGGCGAACAGCCCCAGGAAATGCGCGTACCACAATGGATACTCGACCAGACTGTGCAGCACAACGACACTCACCAATGTGAGCAACCACCACCGTTCAATAGAAGCGTCCTGACGAGTTGCCGACACGCCCCACAGGGTCGCAGCGGCGACCAGCAGCAAGCCGCCCGCCAAACCGAACTCGGCGAGCAGCTGCAGCATGATGTTGTGTGCATGGTCGACAATTTCTTCCGGCAAGCCGGCTGGCAGCTGACCCAGCGCCAGGAAGTACTCCCAGGCAAAACCACCATAGCCGATCCCGCTTGCAGGCGCACCGCGAAACATCTGCCACGCCGCCAGCCAGATGCTTTGTCGCGCTGACACGCCGCTGCTGTCAGCCAGCAATCGTTCGGTGGCCGTACCGTGGCGCTGCATCGAGTCAGCGAATAGCGGGGCATGCTCCAACAACGCGCTGGCCAGCAGCGACACGATGACCATCCCGACAGATACGCCAGCGAGCCAGTAGACCAGCGTGCGCGAGCGCTCCGAGCGCGCCTGGAAATGCGTCCACACCGCCAGCACCGTGGCTATCAGCAAATAAGCCCACACGCTTCTCGATGCCGAAAGGTCTGCCGCGAACAACAACAGCACGGCAGCGAGCGCCGCGAAAAAAACATTGAGCTTGCGCCCGGCAGCGAGATAACACAGCGAAAAAAGCCCGGCACAGACGTAGCTGGCGAAATGGTTCGACTGCGCCAGATTGCCATGCACCCGCGGTAACGTCATCGGCATGATGAGTCCACCCA
>JBFKXV010000146.1:0-6648 GCA_041637935.1 Burkholderiales bacterium
CGTGTCGAGCGCTAGCCCGCGCGAAACCAGTTCCTCCTTGAGTCGCCGCAAAGTCGCGAAGCGCTCCCGCTGTAGCGCCGTATCTGGCGTCAACTCCGCTATCGTCATCAGGCCGCGCAGCCGTAATCGTGGCAGACAGGCCACGGCATCGGCCAGTTCGAAAACGTCTTGCGGGCGGCAGCCGTGCTTGGATTGCTCGGAGCTGACATTGACCTGAATACAGACTTGCAGCGGCGGGAGCTGGTCCGGCCTAGCAGCCGACAGTCGCTCGGCGAGCTTGAGCCGATCGACCGTGTGGACCCAGGAAAACATACCTGCCACCGACCGGGTCTTGTTGCTCTGCAGCGGCCCGATGAAATGCCACTCCAATGGCAGGTCCGAGACGGCCTCGATTTTGCTCTTTGCTTCCTGGAGATAGTTTTCTCCGAAGGCGTGCTGGCCCGCCTGGCAGGCTTCCCGCACCGCCTGTACTGGAAAGGTTTTGCTGACCGCAATCAGACGAACCGTGTCCGGCAGGCGGTCTGCAGCAGCGGAAGCAGCCTCAATGCGGTCTCGCACTGCTTGCAAGCGGTATGCGATTGTGGTCATATTTTACTTTTGATTTTCTAGTTAACTATTGAATTTAAAATAAGTTTTTTATGTTTTGGCCGACTCATAGCCTAGCCGATACCTTTCTTCGCTAAATGGACTGACATCGATGGACATAGCCGAACTGCTCGCATTCTCCGTTAAGAACAAAGCCTCAGATTTGCATCTTTCAGCGGGTCTGCCACCAATGATTCGAGTACATGGTGACGTAAGGCGCATAAATCTGCCTCCAATGGAACACAAAGACGTGCACGCAATGGTGTACGACATCATGAATGATGGTCAGCGCAAGTTCTACGAAGAGAATCTTGAGTGTGACTTCTCGTTCGCCATCCCGAACCTGGCACGATTCCGCGTCAACGCCTTCGTCCAGCAACGTGGTGCTGGCGCCGTCATGCGGACGATTCCGTCAAAGGTCCTAACGCTGGAAGAGCTCAAATGCCCGCCGATATTCAAGGACATCTGCGAGTACCCGCGCGGCATCGTGTTGGTCACCGGTCCGACCGGATCGGGCAAATCAACAACGCTGGCCGCGATGGTCAATCATATCAACGAGAATGATTACGGCCATATCCTGACCGTCGAAGACCCGATCGAATTCGTCCACGAAAGCAAAAAGTCGCTGATCAACCAGCGTGAGGTCGGGCCACACACCCTGTCATTCAACAATGCCCTGCGCTCCGCGCTGCGTGAAGACCCGGACGTGATCCTGGTCGGCGAAATGCGTGACCTCGAGACAATCCGCCTGGCCATGACCGCCGCGGAAACGGGTCACCTTGTGTTCGGAACGCTGCACACCAGCTCGGCCGCAAAAACTGTGGACCGCGTCATCGACGTGTTTCCGGCCGCCGAGAAGGAAATGATTCGGGCAATGTTGTCGGAAAGTCTGCGCGCAGTTATTTCGCAGACCCTGTGCAAGACGAAAGACGGACAGGGGCGGGTTGCTGCTCACGAAATCATGATCGGCACACCGGCAATTCGAAATCTTATTCGCGAAGCCAAGGTCGCGCAGATGTATTCCGCGATTCAGACCGGACAAAGCATCGGAATGCAGACTCTCGACCAGAACCTTTCTGACCTGCTTCAACGCAACCTGGTCAGTAAGGACGAAGCGCGGGCCAAGGCGGCGAACAAGGACAACTTCATGTAACTCCTGTTCCTCGCAGGTAAACGAACTCCGGAAAAAACATATGGAACGAGACCAGGCTGTCAAATTCATTCACGATCTGCTTCGCGCGATGGTGGCAAAAGACGCGTCGGACCTGTTTATCACCGCCGGATTCCCGCCAGCGTTCAAGCTGGACGGAAAAATGACACCTGTTTCGAATCAGAGTCTGACGCCGCAGCACACCCAAGAACTTGCACGTGCGCTGATGAACGACAAACAGGCACAGGAGTTCGAGGGATCCAACGAGTGTAACTTCGCGATCAGCCCGCCCGGAATTGGCCGCTTCCGGGTCAATGCCTTCGTCCAGCAATCGCGCGTCGGCCTGGTACTGCGGACGATTACGACTGAAATTCCGAAAATCGAGGATCTTGGCCTGCCAGCGGTTCTCAAAGACGTGGTCATGACCAAACGCGGTTTAGTCATTGTGGTTGGCGCCACTGGCTCCGGTAAATCAACCACGCTGGCGGCAATGCTTGGCTATCGTAATGAGAACAGCTACGGCCACATCATCACCATCGAAGACCCGATCGAATACGTCCACGAGCACAAAAACTGCCTGATTACGCAACGCGAAGTCGGCGTGGACACCGACACCTGGGAATCGGCATTAAAGAATACTCTGCGCCAGGCGCCGGACGTGATTCTGATTGGCGAGATTCGCGACCGCGAAACGATGGATCATGCGATCGCATTCGCCGAGACCGGCCACTTGTGCATGGGCACGCTGCACGCGAACAGCGCCAACCAGGCACTGGACCGGATCATCAACTTTTTCCCCGAGGAGCGCCGCGCGCAGTTGCTGATGGACTTGTCACTCAACCTCAAGGGAATGATTTCACAACGCCTGATTCCCAATAAAGACAAGAAAGGGCGCGCCGCCGCCATTGAAATATTGTTGAATACACCCTTGATCCAGGATCTGATCTTCAAGGGCGAGGTTCACGAGATCAAGGACATCATGGCAAAGTCCCGTGAACTGGGCATGCAGACCTTCGATCAGGCGTTGTTTGATTTGTACGAGGCAGGCAAGATCAGCTACGAAGACGCGATGCGTAACGCCGATTCAATGAACGAACTGCGTCTGCAGATCAAACTGCATGGCAAGGAGGCACAGGACAGAGACATGACCTCCGGCCTCGATCACCTCAACATCGTCTGACCGCGCTCGATCGCGCTGCGATATCAAAGCGGCAGAAAGATCTCAACCTCGACGCGTCTGTTTGGATCGCGATGTCTGCTCAGGCGGATGACGCGGGCACGCAATCGATTTCCGTAATCGAGTTGCCGCGCGATATCTTCATTCGAGTTACGTGGAACATAGCCCAGCGTTTGACCCTGCCATTCCACGCGAACCGCATTATCATCGTGCGGGTTGCCGGCCTCACGCACCAGCCGCAACAGGTCTCCAACTTGCATATGTGAGAATAGCCGCTTGCCATCGTAATGCTCGAAACCGGTGACGAAGCACACCTGCACGAGCAAGTAAGCGTCGAGAGACTCGTCAGCATGGGTCAGTAACACGCATGCCGCAAGGCCGGTCGCGGCCAGCCAGCGCGTCAAGGACCAGGTTGTGTTCAAAACGGTTTCATCACCACCAGAAACACGACCCCGAGCAGGATCACGACCGGAAACTCATTGAACCAGCGGTACCAGACATGGCTGTGCCGGTTGCGGCCATCGCGGAAATCGGTGACCAGTTTTACGCACCACGCATGATAAACAACCAACACCACAACCAGCAGCAACTTCGCTATCAGCCACCCGCCATAGAACCCCCAGCCAAGCCACAGCCACAACCCCGATACGATGGTGAGTACGCCACCCGGGGTCATGATTCCATACAATAGCTTGCGCTCCATCACTTTAAGACGTTCGATGCTGGTTTCATCGTCGGCCATCGCGTGATAAACGAACAGCCGCGGCAAGTAAAACAAACCGGCAAACCAGGTCACCATAAAGACGATGTGCAGCGACTTGAGGATCAGCACGGAAGATTACCTGCTAAAAGGATTACCTTGGCAAATGCGTCAGAGATGTTATGGCCCGCTCGCAAACCACTGTTGAAATGCGTTCAACTGCCGGTGAATCCGGTCACTTTTGCCGGCCTCAATCGCGACAATGTCGTGTCACCAGATTCTGCACCTCGATGAGCGCGCCATGAAAAAAATGCCCGACGCCCGGGAACACGACCACCGGTAACTTCTGCGGCCGCGCCCAGTCCATCACGTCTGCCAACAACACGACATCATCTTCCTCGCCGTGAACCACCAACGTGTCCTTCGGCACCTCTCCGATCGGAAAACGCCCGACTGCTGGTGCAATCAGGACAAGATGACGAATCTCTAGTTGTGACGCGGCAGCCGCAGCGACGAAACTGCCAAAAGAGAAGCCCCCGAGAACTCTATTAACAGAACCGAACTGCTCACGCGCATAGCGCTCGACAGCGAGCAGATCCTCGATTTCTCCCGGGCCGTCATCAAACACACCTTCACTTTCACCGACACCCCGGAAGTTAAATCGCACAGCAGCATAGCCAAGGCGGTAAAAAGCTTTTGCCAGCGTCTGCACCACTTTGTTGTCCAGCGTGCCGCCGTGCAGCGGATGCGGATGCGCAATGAGCGCATAGCCGTTGCGGCTTTGGCCCGGATCTGAAACAACCGTTTCCAGGCGTCCAGCCGGCCCGTCAATAGCAATTCTCTTGTCAGCGCGGGTTTTCAAATTCGCAAGCGTTTGACGATGACACCGTTCTTCAGATGTTTTTCGATGATCTCGTCAACGTCATCCTGGTCAACGTAGGTGTACCAGACGCCTTCCGGGTAAACAACCAGCACCGGGCCTTCTTCACACCGGTCCAGACAACCAGCCTGATTGATGCGCACCGAGTCCTTGCCTGCGAGTCCCAATTCCTTGATTCGGGACTTCGCGTAATCACGCATCGCCTGCGACCCATGATCGTTGCACGAGGCCCGTCCATCCTCGCGCTGATTGCAGCAGAAGAATACGTGATGTTTGTAATAACTCAATTGAAATGGTCCCCGGCAAAACGCCGAATATTGTTCGCGACACAGATAACACGCGCGTCTGCGCTCAGCCGCCGTCCTTCAATATAACCTGCCGATGGGCGCATGATTGACTCGGGGCGAATCATTAACCCGGGGCAAAACATTATAGCGGAGCCACAACGCAAGCCGCCTCCCGCCCGCGATCAGCGCAGGCGATATCCGATATAGGTCAAAAAAGCGATCGTCGCAAACGGCCACATGCCGGACACCACGCTGGTCAAATCGATAAGGCTTTTGTAATGGCCATACGTCGACACCTGCAATGTCGCGTCAAGGTAGGGATTCTGCGGCGCCGCGTTGACCAGCGCCAGCGCCAACGCGATGAAAGTGGTCGCACAGGCAATCTGCAGCGATACCGGCGCGCCGATCAACAACAGCCACAGGACGCTGCCGAGCAAAAGACCCCAGGTCGCCCCGGGCGCGACCCATAAAGTCGCCTCCCCCGCGGTGAACAACATGTTGGCAGCAAGCGTTTTGAGCGCCAGTGCACAGATCATCAGCACGATCACGGACAGCACGGCACCGGGCCGCGAACGCGAGATCGTCGTCACCATCAGCGCGACACCGCACAAACTGAGCCCGGTGATTGCTGCGTCGAGCAGCACAAATGCTCGAGGACTGTATCCTACCGCCGGCAGTGAAGGCAGCAGTTGACGCACATCGCCGTTACCAAACAAGCGGATATCGGCATTGAACTGGGTGACAAGCCACAGCGCGAGAAGCAGAAAGCACAGGTCCACCGCCGTGCCGGGGTGAAAATGCCGTTGCCGCAGGCGGTACAGCTTGCCCGACAATATGCCACGCCCACCGATCGCAAACGCGATTGACGCGCCGAGAACTGCGCCGACGGCGTTGCACAACAGATCGGCATTCGATGGGATGCGCCCGGGGAGAAATACCTGCAGCACCTCAACCGCCAGGCTCAGCAACATGCCGAATATCGTTGCCAGTGTCGCCGCCGTCGCGCCACGAAAAAATGGCATCAAAACCAGAGTGAGCAAGACGCCAACCGGCACATAGGCGAGGACGTTGATAATCAGGTCGGCCCAGGTGAAATAGGCCGGCCACGGCGCGGTCAGGAAGACGCGCACCTCTTGCGCGGGGGCGCGCCACTCGGAAAACGGGTGCAGACTGGTGTAGACCACCAGAGCGAGGTAGGCTAATGTGAGGTAGCCTACCAGCCGCGAGCGCCGCGCAAACATTCCATCTGGTGTGCTGTTTTCGTCGATCATTTTTCCATAGCCATTATTGGCCGAGCCGCGCCAGAGAACGTTGTTTCAGGAAATCCGTGATCCGTGAAATTCTATGACGTCTACAACGGTGATGCTGACGGTCTGTGTGCGTTAGTGCAACTACGTCTGGCATCACCGCGCGATGCAATTCTCGTCAGCGGTGTAAAACGCGATATCCGGCTGCTCGAACGCGTCAACGCCCGGCAAGGTGACAACATTGTCGTCATGGATATTTCACTCGATGCCAATCGAAGCGCGCTCACTCGCGTTCTGCAAAGTGGAGCGCAAGTCACCTGGTTCGACCATCATTACCCCGGGACGATTCCCGCGAACCGGGCGTTCAGGCCATACATTGACACTGACCCGCAGGTTTGCACCAGTCTCATCGTAAACCAGCATCTGGATGGGCGCTTCCGCGAGTGGGCCATCGTTGCCGCCTTCGGCGACAACCTCGAGCTGCCGGCTCGGCAATTGGCCAGCGACGTGGGTCTGAAAGACGCTGAAATAGATCGTTTGCGCGAACTTGGCATGTGCATCAATTACAACGCTTACGGCGAGACGATTGAGGATCTGTTGTACTCGCCGGTCGATCTTTTCC
>JBFKXV010000147.1:0-6575 GCA_041637935.1 Burkholderiales bacterium
AGCGGCGTGTCCAGTGCGGCGCGCGGTTCACCTGTCAGTCATTATGCGGTAACATCGCGCCCTTTTGTTTGCACTACCGGGTTTTGGCAATGCATCCAAACAACGAGGGGACGCGATGTTGAGAGCAAAAAAGCTGGCGTTGATTGCTGCCGCTGCACTGGCCGCGATGATGTGCGCAGCGGTGCGTGCGGATGAGGTCGTTCTGAAAAATGGCGATCGAATTACTGGCACGGTTGTGGCGTTGACTGACGGCAAATTGTCAATCGAGACCGAATATGCCGGAGTTGTGAAAATCGACTGGGCCCAGGTCGAAACCTTTTCTACCGACGAGCCGATTTACGTCACGATTGGTGACAATGTGATACGAGCGACGGTTTCCGAGGCTGACGCCGGCACAGCCACGCTCAGTTCCGAAGACTGGCTCGAGACCGAACCGATCGAGTTGTCGCGCTTGTCGGCGATGAGCTATAAACCCAAGCCGGCGGTGAGGGTTACGGGGCGAATCAATTTCGGTGCGTCATCGTCATCCGGTAATACCAATGTCGACAAGACCAACGGTGATGCCGAGGTGGTGGCACGCACGGACAAGAACCGTGTCACGCTGGGTGGCGAAATCAATCGGGCGAAGACCGATGGCACCGAAACGGAGTCGAATTGGCTCGCTTATCTTCAGTACGATCACTTCATATCCAAACGCTGGTATGCATTCGCCAATACCAGCGGCGAGAACAATGAATTCAATGACATCCGGCTCAGAACGACATTCGGTGTTGGTA
The DNA here is from genome assembly GCA_041637935.1 of Burkholderiales bacterium. Lineage (GTDB taxonomy): Bacteria > Pseudomonadota > Gammaproteobacteria > Burkholderiales > Eutrophovitaceae > SG8-40. Next base: position 777 of record JBFKXV010000147.1, read on the forward strand.
CTGGTTATCAATGGTTCGACACGGAAAAGACAAAGCTGTCATTCGAAATTGGCGCCAACTATGTCAACGTCGACCGCATTGCGTCCACAGACACTGACTATCCAGCGGCGCGCTGGGCACTCGATTTTCTTCAGCGGCTGTTCGATGCGAAGACTGAATTGTTTCATCGGCATGAGGTGTTCAGCAGTCTCGATGACTCGGGCAACCTGTTCGTTCGCACGCGAACCGGTTTGCGGTTGCCAATCATCGAGAATCTGAATTCGACCATTCAGTACAACTACGACTGGGACAAGAATCCCGCGCCAGGGCGGGTCAAGGAAGACAAGGCGTGGCTGCTCACGCTGGGGTATCGCTGGTAGAAGAAGCAAGGCGGGGCAGAGCGGGGTTCCGGGACCGGTCGCTGCCGGGGAGTCACGCCTGCAATCGTATGGTCATGCCGCCGTTACCGGCTGCAGCAGTTCCGCATCATTGTTCCGCACGTTGTTGACGCGTGTGCTGACCGGGAAGGCGATCAGATCGTCCAGTCGGTAAGGACGCAGTAGTGGTAGCAGCGGCGCGCCGTGTGTCTGTTTCGGTTCTAGCCAGCGGGCATAATCTTTCGGCTCAAGAATCACTGGCATGCGCGCATGTATGTCACGCATCATTGTGTTGGCCTCGGTGGTGAGAATAGCGCAACTCGGCCGGTTATCCGTGGTCTCGTTGCCTGGCTCATATATTCCGGCGAATCCGAACGGCTCACCGTCACGCAAGCGGATCAACCATGGTTGCTTGCCATGATCGAGCAGTTTCCACTCGTAGAAGCCGTCGGCAGGCAGAATACAACGGCGTCGTGCGAAGGCGTTTTTGAACATGGGTTTGGCGGCGACGCCTTCGGAGCGGGCATTGATTGGACGCGGAGCGCGCCCGCCCGGCTTGAACCATCCCGGCGTGAATCCCCAGTATGCCGCTTCGGCGGCGCGCTCGCCGGTTTCGCTGTCGGCATGGACCATCAGTACCTGCGTACCCGGTGCAACGTTATAGCTGGGTTTCCAATCGGGATCGATGCTGACCTCGAACCGGACATTGATCCGTGCCGGGGTTGAACTCAGCGTGTAACGGCCGCACATCTGTCAGGAACGCGTCGGCGTAGGCAAGCAAGCCGCAAGTCAGTAATACTCATAGGGTTTTTTCGGCTCGCGCGCTTCATCGAACTTCTTGCGCTGGTCGAGATTTTGCGGCCGGTCCCACCACGTTGAGCGTGCCGCGCGCTGTTTCTTTACTACATCGGGGTGTTTGTTCAGAAAGTCACGGATGAAACTGGTGGTATCCGATACATAGGGTTTTCTGGCCATATTATCTACCTTGGTTTGATCACCGGATCGGCGAGGTTGGCTCGACCCGGGAAACATCGATTGCTCACAAGTCTGATTCCTGAATAACGCTGATTCTCGATGAACACTGATTATCAATGAACAGTGATTCTAATTAAACCTGTGCGAAAGTCTCTAATATGAAGAAGCAATTCCTGCTCCCGCCAGTTGCGCCGAAGCAGCCCCACGTCACCAATGTACACGGCAAGCAGCTTCGCGACGATTACCATTGGCTGCGCAACAAGGATTCGCCAGCGGTGCATGACTATCTCAACGCCGAAAACGCGTACACGCGGGCGATGATGAAGCCCAGCGAGCCGCTGCAGAAAAAGCTCTATCGCGAGATGCTGGCCCGCATCAAGGAAACCGATACCGAGGTGCCGTACAAGGAAGGCGACTATTACTATTACTCGCGCACCAGAAAGGCTCAGCAATACCGGATCTACTGCCGTAAGCGTGGCAGCCTGTCAGGCCGTGAGCAAATCATACTGGACCTCAATGTTCTCGGCAAAGACCGTCCGTATATCGCGCTCGGTGCGCTGGAGGTCAGTTCGGATGGCGTGTCTCTGGCGTATTCACTGGACTACTCGGGATTTCGCGAGTACACGCTGCGTATTCGTGATTTGCCCAGTGGCACGGATCGTCCGGGAACAATCGAGAAGGTTCGCTCTGTTGCCTGGGCGGCGGACAACCAGACCTTGTTTTATGTGACCGAAGACGAGGCCAAGCGCGCCTGCCGGGTGTGGCGTCGAAGCATCGGCGAGTCCGGCGAGACACTGGTATACGAAGAAACCGACGCACGGTTCTCGGTTTCGGTGTCCGACTCGCGCAGCAGGGGCTACATATTCGTTACGTCGCACAGCGCCACCACCAGCGAAGTGCGCTTTGTGCGCAGCGATACGCCAACGGCTGATCTGCAATTGTTCCAGCCGCGGCGCCAGGATCACGAGTATTACGTTGATCATGGCCACGATCGTTTCTATATCCTGACCAATGACCGCGGGCGCAATTTCCGTCTCGCTGTGACCTCTTTGCAAGATACCGATGAAAGTCATTGGCAGGAATTGATTGCTCACCGTGACGACGTGATGCTCGAAGGTATCGATGTGTTTTCCAAACATATCGTGCTTGACGAGCGCAAAGGCGGATTTCCGCGGTTGAGCGTGCGGCGCGTCGATGACGGCTCGACCCATGTCATCGCCTTGCCCGAACCGGCGAGTTCGGTCTACGGCGGCGCCAATGCCGAATTCGACAGCACGGTGTACCGGTTTCACTATGAATCGTACGTCACACCGGACTCGGTATACGACTATGACCTCGATTCCAGATCAATGACTTTATTGAAACGCCGTGAAGTGCGCGGACCGTTCAACAGTAATGACTACCAAGTGAAAGTGCTGCAAGTCGTTGCCGGGGACGGTGTCAAAGTACCGGTGTCGATGGTGTATCGCAAAGGCAAGCGTCGCAAAGGACCGCAACCGATGCTTCTCACGGGCTACGGGGCTTATGGCTACCCGCACGACGTTCACTTCAGTTCAACGCGTCTTTCGCTACTCGACCGTGGTGTGATTTACGCGGTCGCACACGTGCGCGGCGGCGGCGAGTTGGGCAAAGCCTGGCACGATGCGGGGCGCATGTTGAACAAGCGCAACTCGTTTACTGATTTCATCGCCTGTGCGCAACATTTGATCGGATCGCGCTACACCGATCCGTCGCAACTGGTGATTGAAGGCGGCAGTGCCGGTGGCTTGCTGGTCGGCGCCGTCACCAATATGCGGCCCGACTTGTTTCGCGCGGTGATTGTTGACGTGCCTTTCGTCGATGTAATCAATACCATGCTCGATGATTCGCTGCCTTTGACCACGGGTGAATACGAAGAGTGGGGCAACCCGGCTGACAAATCCTACTTCGACTACATGTTGTCATACTCGCCTTACGATAACTTGGTGACAGGCGATTATCCGGCGATGCTGGTCGAGACATCGCTCAACGACAGCCAGGTGATGTACTGGGAGCCAGCGAAGTATGTCGCCAAGTTGCGGGCATCGAAAACGGACCTGAATCCATTGTTGCTCAGGACCAACATGGATGCCGGGCACGGCGGTGCGTCAGGGCGCTACGATTTCCTGAAAGAGATCGCTTTTAGCTACGCCTTCATCCTTGGGGTGGTCGGCATTACCGAATAGCAGGTCGCGGATCATCGCGCTGGTTCGGCGCAGGCCGAGCGACGTCCGTTTCACATGAATATCTCAAGTGTGTGTCGCGCAAGTCGTTTTGCGGCAGCAGCACAGGTGACTTGCCGCTCGTCGGCAGTCAGTAACCGCTCATCAGGCATGGAGTTGCGGCAAAACGTGACTGTGTGGCACCTTACAGCTACGGAAAATAAAGGACCGGAAGTTGCTATCTGGTTCTTTGTACTGAAAAAGGCAAACCCGCCGAAAGGCGGGGACGCAAAGTCACCGGTCTAAAGGAACAGCCGTTCCCATGACAGCGGGACCGCCAGTTGACCGATACAGGTCCAACCTGTTTCGCGATTGACGCGGAATCCTCTGTCCATCCGGACGCACGCGTTCTCGAACCTCACGGCGGGCGATATGGCCCAAACGGACGAGGTAATGAACGCGGACAACATCGATCAAACTGCCAGCGCGGCAAAGTGCAGCAAGCGCCAAGGCCGGGGTTTTACCCTGGTCGAGCTGGTGATTACCGTCGCCATTGTCGGTATTTTGGCGTCGGCTTCCTATGGTTCTTATCAAAACTACATAAAGCGCGCCAACCGGTCTGCTGCGCAACAGTTCATGCTCGATGTCATGAACCGGCAGCAACTTTATCTGCTCGATGCGCGCGCATACGCCAGCGACGTCGGTGCGACCGGCCTTGGAATGACCATTCCTGACAGAGTGGCACAACACTACGCCATCACCATTGCACTGACGGCTGGGCCGCCACCGGGGTACGTCATCACCGCAACACCAGGGGGCAATCAGGCCACTGACGGCGTACTGACGCTTTCCAGCGCCGGCGAAAAGTCACCACTGCATAAATGGGAGCAGTAGCAAACATGCATGCGATACGGATTTCGCGCGGATTCACGATGGTCGAACTCATCGTCTCGATCTGCTTGCTGGCGATATTGGTGACGCTCGCGGCACCGATGTATCAATCGTTCGTTACCAATAATCGCACGCGCTCGGCGGCCTATTCGCTGGTTGCGGCGCTGTCGCTGGCAAGAAGCGAAGCGGTCAAGCGCAATGCCGCGGTGTCGGTGGCTCCGCTTGGCGCAGGATGGCAGGACGGCTGGGAAGTTGAAACCGGCGGCACTCAAATTTCCATCAATGAACCAGCACCGAATCTCGTCCTGTCCGGCCCGCTTGCCGGTGTCAGTTATCAACCCAACGGGCGTCTCGCCACGCCGGGCTTTGTCTTGTTCACAGTATCGGCCACTACCGGTTACACGCGCTGCGTGCTGATCGACCCGGGTGGCCGCGCAACACTGAATCCAGGGGAGAGAAATGATGGCACTTGCGCCTGAGAATTGGCCGCGGACCGGGTTGACCCGTTCGTTAGCTCGACGCGAGGCGGGTGTGGCGATGATGGAATCGCTCACAGCCATGATGGTTCTGCTGGTCGGGCTGCTGGGCATCGTCGGGCTGCAGGCAAAAACGCAGACGTCGCACTTCGAGGCTTATCAGCGTGCGCAGGCATTGCTGCTGCTCGATGACATGGTCAGCCGCATAACCGCCAACCGGTATGCAGCGCCCTGTTACGCGGTAACAGATATCGGCACCGGTGGCACGCCATATCTTGGTACTGACGGCGCAGATCATCGCGGAAATACCACCTGCACGGCTGTCGCCGGCACCATCCAGACACGCACCATTGCCGAGCGCGGCATGAGTAACTGGGACACGTTACTCAAAGGCGCAGCGGAGATCGACGGCGGAGTGAATGCTGGTGCCATGATTGGCGCGCGAGGTTGCGTAAGTTTCGACCCGGTTACGGATTTGTACACCGTCACGGTCGTCTGGCAAGGCATGGTGCCGACGATGGCGCCAGCCGTCGATTGCGCCAACGGTGTGTACGGCCCCGACACGCAGCGACGCGCTGTCACTACCACGCTTCGAATCGCAGACCTGAGTTGACGCCATGATGAAACGTGCAATCAGCCGGCAAACCGGTTTTACGCTGACCGAACTGATGGTCGGCATGACCATTGGTCTGATCGTGCTGAGCGGAGTGAGCTCGGCGTATATCGCGTCGAGCAATGCCGGGCGTGAGTCGCAGGCGTCCTCGGAACAAGTGGAAAACGGGCGCCAGGCGCTCGAATTCATTATGTACGACCTGCGTCACGCGGGCTACTTTGGTCAGCTCACTGCCTTGCCGGTGCCGGGCGGCGCGCTGCCTGACCCGTGTGAGACGGCTGATCTTGTTGCAATGTCCCAGGCGATGG
>JBFKXV010000148.1:0-6556 GCA_041637935.1 Burkholderiales bacterium
GGCTTGACGTGATTGAGCTGCACGCCGACGGCTTGTGCGATCGCAGCCGCCGCACCGATCTGGTAGAGCGTGAGCTCATAGACCTGGTCGGCACTGTGCGGAATCTCGCGCCGGCCGAAATTCTCGCGGTCTGCGAATGAAGGATGGGCACCGACAGCAAGCCGGTGTTCCTTGGCGGTTTGCATGGTCTTTCGCATGACAGCGGCATCGCCGGCATGCAGGCCGCAGGCTACGTTCGCCGAACTGACGTGCGGCATGATCGCCGCTTCGCGTTGGGCGCCCTCGTCATTGTCATGCTCACCTATGTCGCAATTAAGATCGATATATCTGGTCATTGATCAGGCCTGCCTATTGACTACCTGCTGCCAAAATCGACGCTTCGATCTGCGCCAGCGCGCTGATCTGCCTGTGAACAAGATGCTGCGCTTCGGAAAGCGCAATCCGTTCAAAGCTCAGCGTATCACCCGGTTTGAGTTGCGCAAGCAGCGGTAAATCAACGCTCGCCACTTCACCAACCCGCGGATAACCGCCTACGGTCTGGCGATCGGCCATCAGCACAATAGGGTTGCCGTCAGGTGGAAGCTGGATGGTACCGAATGCGACCGCTTCCGAGGCAATATCGCCGTAGTCATGCCTCTCCAGGTTGCCACCTTCGAGCCGATACCCCATACGATCAGACGCCGTGCCGACGCGGAAGTTCTCGCCGGCAAACCGATTGCGCACGCTCGGTGGAAGGTGCTCCCAGTGACGCCCGGCGACGAAGCGGATGTGCTGTGGATGCGAACTGAGGCGGGCAGAGTCCGCCCGCACCGACCATTTGGGTGCAGCAAACCCGTTCACTGTGAAGGCCTGCGATTCACGTAGTCCCTGGAAATATGACTGGGCAGCGACAAGTGCGTCGACCCGGTCACCCGCTTTCAGCGCCCGACCCTGGAAGCCGCCGAATCCTGCACGTAAATAGGTCGAACGGCTACCCAACACTTCAGGTACATCGACGCCTCCGGCCAGCGCCAGATAGGCACGGCAACCTGCGACGCATTGCCCAAAGGCGAGCCGGCTGCCGCGCGCGATCCACACCGGTCGATTCATCGGCAGCGGCATGTCGTTAATGACTGCGCCGAGATTGCCACCGCACAGCGCGATCAGGGTGTCGGAATCGAACTGCAACGCCGGGCCGACAAGCGTGATTTCCAGCGCCGCAGCTGTATCGGCATTTCCAACCAGCCGGTTGGCAACGCGCAGCGAGTGACGGTCCATCGCGCCGCTGGCAGGCACTCCGAAGCGCTGCATGCCATAGCGCCCAAGATCCTGCACCGTGGTCAGCAGCCCGGCGCGAGTGACTTGCGCTGTCACTGTCTATCAGTTTGCAGCGCGCGAAATTCCGTCGCGCCGATCGGCTTGAACTGCACGCGATCACCTGCACTGAGCAATGAAGGTTGCTGAAGAGATGGGTCAAACAGCTGCAACGGCGTGCGGCCGATGACATGCCAACCGCCGGGAAGGTCGGCGGGATAGATACCGGTGTATTGGTTCGCCACCGCCACACTGCCGGCCGGCACGCGCGAGCGCGGCGTTTCACGCCGCGGTAATGCCAGGCGCTCGTCCAGCGGACCGAGGTAAGCAAACCCGGGTGCAAAACCGATCATGTAAACGCTATAGATGGCAGCACTGTGGATCTGAACGACCTGTCGCGTCGACAATCCGTGCGCATCGGCCAGTGTCGTCAGGTCTTCCCCAAAGTCCGCTTCGTAACACACCGGGATCTGCCGCAACGGACCCTCGGACACGGAAAGAGACGTTATATCCGGCAACTCCCGCTGAATCCGCTCGATCAGCATCTCGTATGGTGTACGCGCTTCGGACTCATCACGCCATTGCTCGGGATCATAATGAACGCCAATGGTGCAAAGGGCGGGGACGAAATCGAGCACGCCGGGCAAGCGCAGCTGTGCGAGATGATCCGCCAGCGCCCGAATGCGCGCTATCGTCGCTGGATCAGCGTGGTCACCGACTTCGATTAACAGCGCGCGATCACCCAGAGGCGAAAAACTCAGATCAGTATTCGCTGAAATCACTACACGTCACGGAAGAGGTGCGCAATTCTGATGCAGGGTCGCTACTGTATGCACTGAGACCGCTTCATTTGCACGGCGGACCCGCTTCGACGCGGCGGCATTCGATATGGTCACGCCGGGGATTGGTAACGCATTGGTAGAGACGGCCCTCGCAACGCGCGCACCACCTTGTAGTGGAGCCCTTTCGCTTGAACTCGCTGTCGATGATTAGCACGTCGCGGGTATTACAACCAACCTCCCTGGCGGTCATCTGTGACTGCGACTTGCATCCAGACACAATCACCAGGATGGCTATCGTGAAAAGTAACGCCCTACAGTACAGCATGTATCAGCACATGCCGCGTCAACTCATGATGTACTGTTCGAGCTGCTCAATGGTCTGCTGCTGATCAGTAATCATCGCCCTGACCACATCGCCGATGGAGATGACTCCGATTACTTTCTTCTCCGACAGCACCGGCAAATGACGCACCCGTTTTTCGGTCATGATTGACATACATTCCTCTGCTGTCTGCTCCGGGCGCACGCAAACAACCTTGTGAGTCATGATTTCGCTGACCGATGTGTCTTTCGACGCCTTGCCGAAAAGAATCACTTTTCGCGCGTAGTCCCGTTCGGAGAAAATGCCAACCAGCTTTTCTCCATCAAGCACCACCAGCGCACCGATCTCCTCCTCGGCCATCAGCTTCAGGGCATCGAGAACACTCGTGGTCGGTGCGACAGATACAAGCCCTGGCGTTTTTTCTTCAAGTAATTGCTGTACGCTTCTCATCGGTTCCTCCGTAGTGCGTTCGGACGGAAGCAATCAGTATTAAACCAGCTTGAGGGCTTGTCAATCCGGGTGCAGCCGTTTCGCTGGTCGGCCGGCTCCCGCCATGCTAGATTGCATCGATGCAACGTGTTATTACCACTGTGTTTTTTTTCATCGCCTGCGCAATCGGTGCTACCGCCGTTACAGCAGATGAAGTCCGCAAGCTCGCAACCGAGCCGCGCCGGAGCAGCGATGTCGGCGGCGAGCTGTCTCCCGCCCGGCTCGATTTCTTTTTCGGTGACATCCGGGCCTGGCTATTGGAGGACGGCAACTGGCATATCGAAGGCAACGTTCAACACCGCGGCGCCTTGTGCGGTCAATATGAGCTTGGTATTCAGTTCGGAATCGGCCGCCCGGGCTGTTCCAACGTTGAATGGATGGGCTTACCTGCTTACGTGACGGCGCGAACACACTGCAACAATGCATTACGGCGCCATTCTGGTGGCGACATCAATTACGCCGCCGCCGGAGCGTTCGACCGGATTAACTGCGCACAACGCCTGATTCGCTGCAGCGGAACCTGCAAATGAATCGCGTTATCGATTCGCTCGGGCAATGGACGGAATTGTTACAACGTGAATATCCCGGTGTGCGCTTTGATCACACTGACCAACACCCGCCGGGGATTAACGCGGTAACGGCGGGTGTGCTGGTCGGCCGCTATCATACTGAGCGCAAACCCGCCTTCGGGGTCGTGTACGACCAACCACGCAGTTGCGGCGGCCGTTAACGAACCGGGCCAATGTGTGCCGGGGGCGGGGCGCGGCCCTCACGAGACAGTTTCCCGGCGCGGCTTTTTCATCCAGATAACCGGCTGCGCCTTGACCGGGCGCGCCGGCGCGCCGAGTTCAACCAGGATCTGGTCCAGCGCCTTGCCGGTGTCGTCGCTAAACGCTGCTTCACGCGCCTTGCGGATCGCGTCGGCACACGAGCCGCTTTGATCAGAACTGGCGCCGCTGTTATCAACACCGCTGTTACCAAAACTGGCGACCAGCAAATGATCCAGTACGTGCAGCAAGTTCTCCTTGCCGCGCTCGTTGGTGCTGCCATAGCCCTTGATCAGGCGCCCACACTGGGCCACTTCAAAGCCGGTCTGCCAGTCGGATTGGAGTCCGGCAATGACGCCGTCGAGCCAGCGCTCGATCATGCGTTGCTCCTGTTTGAAACGCAGACTGCTTCGGCGCAGCCAGCGCAGGTTTGCGAGCACTCGCAAACTGACAAACCCGAACACCGAGTGCGCCGCCACTTTGACCGGCAAGGCAAACGGTGATCGGCCGGCGTCACGTCGGCGCTTATCGCGTTTGATGAAAAAGCCGGCGATCGATTCGGGCATCAATCCGGCCAGCTCGGGCACGCCCGGCTTGAAGAAATCATAGACGCGCAGTAACTCGTCCGGCGCAGCCTTGACCTCGCGGCGAATGCGCGCGAAACGGCTGGCGCGTGACTTCAGGTCAGCGACCCTGACTATGTCATCAAAAGCCATCCACAGCGCGAGATAGCGTGCCGCTTCGCGGGTAGCGGCAAGGCCACGCCGCCCGGGCGCATCGGCCGCCTGCTCGGCTGCCAGCACGCGCACCAGCCGGTCGAGGTAGCGTTGCGCATAGGCGCCATCCTGGTACTCGATCATGCGCGCATAACCGAGCATTACAATGTCATGCAGCGCCGTCGGAAATGCGGCCGATATTGCCTCCGGCACCGCTGTGCCAATTGCAGCGGTTTCAGTTGCAGCGGTGTCAATCGCTGCTGTGTCGATCGCTGCTGTGTCGATCACTGCTGTGTCGGAAGCACCCACCCGCTTCTCTCGCGCCGCCTGTTCAGCGGACGCTTGCTGCACTGTTTCGAAAGCGCGCGAAAAGCCGTTCAAACTGGCTTCGACACCGCGCCCCGATTGACGAATTGTCTCTTCGAACGCTTTGCGTGGTAACGGCAACAACTCGCTGCCGGCAATTGCCCCCATCAATACCGCGCTGACGACAGTGTTGGCGTCTCGCGCGAGCGCCGACATGTCAACCGCCCAGTGCGCGCGGCTGTAGTTGCCAACGATCTCCAGCAGTTCGGCATTTGAAGCCCGGCCGTCAGCGAGCTGCATTTTTTCGACTGTGGTGAGAGTGCGCGACGTCGATGTCAGTACGCGTGTACGATCCGGCGACACCATGCCGTTGCCAATCTGGCGCACCGTTTCCAACAGCTCGGACGACACCAGGATGTCGAGCGCACCCGGTACCGGGTAAAGACTGAGCACCGGTTGCCTGCCGCCGAGTTCTGCCAGCGGAACCGGAAAGATTTCCAGATAGTAGGTGGTCGAACCGGTGCGCTGTGCCACCCCCGGGATCGACGTGCTTTGCGCCGCGTAACCGCACGCCGTCGCCGTGCGCACCAGCCACTCGACCAGCACGCCGCCGCCCTCGCCGCCGAGCGCGCAGATCAGGAGAGTAACAGGCTGTTTCTGATCGGCTGTATTTGTCATCGTCAATTCTTGTCTGAAACCGCTTTCACCACAGAGACACAGAGGCACAGAGAAAAGCCAATTTTTTCATTCTCAAAATTCCCAGCGTTCCTCAACTAATATTGGACAAACTGAACACGGCTCGAACGAACTCTTCGTTACTCGGTTCGATTTTCCTCTGTGTCTCTGTGCCTCTGTGGTTTATTCAACGGCAAGATCTCGCACTCGCGCCGGCTGCAACAGCCGCAACACGCGCGCACGCACACTGCCGATCAGCCGCTCGTGCCAATTGGGGTTGCGAATCACTTCCGCGCGATAGAACGAAGGGCATAGCGTGGCGGCATGCGCGTTCTCGCCGCACAGGCCGCAACCAACACAGCCATCGATTACCGTCGCCACCGGATCGACTTTCAGCGGATCGGGATTGTCCTTGAGCGTCAGCGTCGGACAACCGGACAGACGAATACAGGCGTGATCACCCGTGCACACGTCCTCATCGACGCCGTATCTGACGCGCTCAACGCGCTTGCCTTCGCGCAGCAGGCCGGCAATCCACGGCCGCACCCGTCGTTGCCGCTCGAGCTGACATTCGCCTTCGGCGATGATGACCTTGAGGCCATCGAAATCGGTGCTGAATGCGTCGTCGAATACCTTGCGCACTTTTTTCACGTGATAGGTGTGCACGGTGCGCATCCATTTCACGCCAAGGCCTTTGAGCGTTTTCTCAACAGTGGTATTGCGATCGACCAGGCTGACATTCTTTTCCGGCGCCCTTGCCTTCACCTCCTCGTCCGGCGTGGAGATGATCTCCTGCGTACCGGTGGCCGATGTATAACCGTTCTTGAAAATCACCAGCACCGCGTCATCGCCGTTGAACAGTGCCGATTGCACGCCGGTGAGCAAACCGTTGTGCCAGAAACCCCCGTCGCCCATCACGGCAAGCACGCGCCGGTTCATCACCGGCGACACCCCGGCGCGGCTTGCCAGGCTCATGCCGTAGCCAAGTATCGAGTGGCCGAATGAGAACGGCTCGAAGGTGGCAAATGAGTGGCAGCCGATATCCGCGGCGATGTGTACCGGCCCGGCATCGCGCTGTGCCAGTTTAAGCGCAGCAAACACCGGCCGTTCCGGGCAGCCGACGCAGAAATTGGGCGGGCGTGGCGGCAGCGGTTTGGACATTTGCGCAGCGGCCCGCTGGCGGCGCGCGGCATTGCCTTTGCGCCA
>JBFKXV010000149.1:0-6525 GCA_041637935.1 Burkholderiales bacterium
CAGGGGCCGTTCGAAATATGGCAAGCGGCCGGCTGGCAGCAAATGGCATCGTGGATTGCTGAAGACATTGCCGCCGGCAAAACCATGGCGAGCGAGCCGTTGCCGCTCTGGGCGACGGACACCAACCGCACAGGCGTGCATACCGAGGCCGGCTCATATAGTCCCGCGTACGATCGCAATCAGACGCGTTCGCGGCTGACGGTCTACCAGCGACAGGCGTTTCCTGATCGCCTCATCAGCGAACCGGCGGAGTACGGAACGACTGTTTTCGAGACCGACGCAGTGCGCATGTGGAGCACTGGAGACGACATCGGTGTGGTGTCGTTCAAATCGAAAATGCACACCGTCGGCGCTGATGTGCTCGACGGCATTGCGCGTGCCCTCGAGCAAGCCGAACAGGGCTTCAAGGGGCTGGTGATCTGGCAGACGGAACCGCCGTTCTCGATTGGCGCCAATTTGCAGGGTGGCGGCGGGACAAAGAGCGAATCGAGGCCGTCGCCGGTGGCATCCGCTTTGAAGAAATTCCGGCGCTCGGCCGAGGCTGCCGTCCTCAAGGCGGCACGGCAGCTGAACGTGGCAGATGCAGTGATGGCGGGCCGTCTGTCAAAGGTTGAGCAGGTCGTCGCGCAGTTTCAGGAAACCAATCTTGCCCTGCGTTATTCGATGGTGCCGACCGTCGCAGCGGTCGACGGCATGGCACTTGGCGGCGGCTGTGAGATTGTCATGCATTGCGACAAAACAGTCGCCAGCCTGGAGAGTTACATTGGCCTGGTTGAAGTCGGTGTTGGATTGATACCGGGTGCCGGAGGTTGCAAGGAACTCGCGCTGCGCGCAGCAATGGAATCCAAAGGCGGCGATATGTTTCCCTTTATCCGGCGTTATTTCGAGAACGTTGCCACGGCGCAGGTCGGGCGTAGCGCTGAACACTCGCGAGAGCTTGGCTTTTTGCGGGGCTCTGACCACGTGGTGATGAATCGCTTCGAGTTGTTGCATGTCGCCAAACAACAGCTCAACGCAATGTACGAATCCGGATACCGGCCGCCGTTGCGCGCGGTGCGTATTCCTGTGGCCGGCCGCGGCGCGATTGCGACACTGAAAATGGGAATGCAAAACATGCTGGCCGGAAACTACATCTCGGAGCACGACTATCTGATCGGCAGCAAGCTCGCCTATGTAATGTGCGGCGGTGACATTGAACAAGGCAGCCTGGTTGATGAACAGTGGTTTCTCGATCTCGAACGCCAGGTGTTCATCGAGCTGCTGTCGACAGAGAAAAGCCAGGCCCGCGTCGAACACATGCTCAAGACCGGCAAGCCACTCAGGAACTGACTGGCTGAAATTGACGACGACAAAACTAATGCCTGCATTCAAACAAACAACACCGGTGTGCAAAGCCGGCGTCACACAGGAGCATCAGCTATGAGCAAGCAGGTACAGGACGCTTATATTGTGGCGGCGGCGCGTTCCCCCGTTGGCAAAGCCCCGCGCGGTGTGTTTCGGTACGTACGGCCGGATGACTTGCTCGGTCACGTGCTGAATGCGGCCATGGCGCAAGTGCCCGCTGTCGAGCGCGGTGAGGTCGACGACGTGGTGGTTGGTTGTGCCATGCCCGAAGCCGAACAAGGAATGAACGTGGCGCGTATCGGATTGCTGCTGGCCGATTTTCCGAACTCGGTATCCGGCATCACCGTCAATCGCTTTTGCTCGTCCGGGCTGAACGCGGTCGCCATTGCTGCCGATCGTATCCGCCTCGGTGAGGCGGACATCATGATCGGTGCCGGTACCGAGAGCATGAGCTTGATTCCAATGGGTGGTAACAAGATCGTCGCCAACGAACGCATATTTGTTGACAACGAACACGTTGGTATTGCCTACGGTATGGGCATCACAGCGGAAAAGGTCGCGCAACAATGGAAGGTGCCGCGCGATGCACAGGATGCATTTGCTGTAGAAAGCCATCGGCGCGCACTGGCTGCCATCGAATCCGGCGAGTTCGAAAACGAGATCACTCCATATACTGTCCGGAACCGGATTGCTGACCTCGACCGGCACGAGATTGTTGAGCAACCCAACGTCATCAGCGTTGACGAAGGCCCGCGTGCCGGCACCACCACCGAGGTGCTGGGCGGACTGCGGCCGGTTTTCGCCGCAAAAGGTTCGGTGACCGCGGGCAACAGTTCGCAGACTTCCGATGGGGCGGGAGCGGTGATACTCGCTTCGGAGACGGCGATCAAGCGCCACAACCTGCGGCCGCTGGCGCGTTTTCTCGGTTTCGCCGTTGCCGGTGTGCCGCCGGAGATCATGGGCATCGGGCCGAAGTTCGCTATTCCGAAAGTGCTCAAGCAGACCAACATTAGTTTGGACGACGTCGACTGGATCGAACTCAATGAAGCGTTTGCCGCGCAGTCACTGGCGGTGATCAACGACCTTGGTTTGAACCGGGAGCGCGTTAATCCCCTCGGCGGGGCGATTGCCCTTGGCCACCCGCTGGGTGCTACCGGCGCCATTCGCACGGCGACACTGGTGCACGGGATGCGGCGGCGCAAGTATCGCTACGGCATGGTCACCATGTGTATCGGCACCGGAATGGGTGCCGCCGGATTGTTCGAGAACGTCGCCTGATTTTCGCGCGTCAGTCAAATGTCCGTTGCCATGAGAAACGGCGAATCGTTGCCGACATGGTTGCTCCGGCTACGCTTCAACCTGTTCCCCGCGTTTCGCCGTACCGGTGCGCGGCTGGTGTACATCTCCGAGAACCGCCGTGCGCTGCGTATCCGCTTGCCGCTCAACCGCCAAACACGCAACATTTATGGCACGCTGTTTGGCGGGGCAATATATGCTGCGGTCGATCCGCTCTACGCATTGCTGATCAAAACCGGTCTCGGAAAAGACTACATCGTCTGGGACAAGGCAGGAACAATTCGCTATCTGAAGCCGGCCCGCTCAACCCTGTTCGCCGAGTGTTCGATCAGTGACGCTGAACTCGCCGGCATGCGCGATCGCCTCGCTCTCGAGGCCTCGGCGAACGTGGACTATGAGATTTCGCTCGTCGATGCGTATGGCGAGCCGCATGCAACGGTGATGAAAACCATCTACGTGGCGCGCAAACAAGCCTACTATGAGAGGCAAAAACAGAAGGCCGGGCAGCCGGACGCGGAGTAGAATCAACCATTGTTTACCAACATGCATTGTTTACCGCCGTGATTGATTACCACGATGATTGATTACGACTATGGATAAGTCGTTTCGCGGTCAACTCCAACTTGAACTACTGCGGTATCAGACTAGCTGAAAGGAACCAAACATGCCCCTAAGCCTCAAATGTTTGCTCGCGGTAACCCTGCTACTGCCGGGCCTCGTGTCAGCGCAGGCTTCTACTCCGGTTGGATTGTGGAAAACCATCGATGATGTGACCGGTAAGGAGCGATCCTATGTGCGCATTGTCGAGGTTGCAGGCGAGTTACAGGGAAAAGTGGAGAAAATATTCCGTTTCCCGGGTGATGATCCGGAGAATCTTTGCGAAGAATGCAAGGGTGAGCGCAAGAACCAGCCGATTGTTGGCATGACTATCCTGTGGGGCTTGAAAAACGAAGGCGACAGTTGGAAAGGCGGCAAAATCCTCGACCCCGACAATGGCAAGACCTACCGCTGTAAGTTGACGGTGTCGGACGATGGCCGGGAGCTGGATGTACGCGGCTACATTGGCATTTCGCTGATCGGTCGAACCCAGACCTGGCATAGGGTGGAGTAACCGGCGCCGTAGTTCGTTTTGCTGCGAGGTGGAGGTTTTTTGATGCGTTTGTTGTTTTGTTTGCTGTTGCTGCTGTTCAGCCGCGTGGCATTGGCCGCAGCGGATGGTCAGGTCGTGGTGCTCGACATCTCCGGCGCGATCGGGCCGGCAACGGCCGATTATTTCATCCGTGGCATCGAAACCGCAAACGAACAGGATGCACAGTTCATAGTGCTTCGTATGGACACGCCCGGCGGCCTCGATAGCGCCATGCGCGACATGATCAAGGAAATCCTTGGCTCAAGAATTCCGGTAGTCACCTTCGTTCATCCTGCCGGTGCGCGTGCCGCGAGCGCCGGAACCTATATCCTTTACGCCAGTCATGTGGCGGTGATGTCGCCGGCAACCAATCTTGGCGCGGCGACGCCGATTGCCATAGGCGGAATGCCGGGGTCACCGAAGCCGCAGGAACAGCCCGCAACAGAAAAAGATCGCGACGACAAATCGGCCGATGCCCCAAAGGCAGATGCTCCGAAAGCAACCGAAAAAGACTGGATGTCGGACGCAACGCGCCGCAAGGCGGTGTTCGATGCCGCCGCCTACATCAGGGGGCTGGCGCAGTTGCGCGGACGCAATGCCGAGTGGGCCGAAAAAGCCGTTCGCGAAGCAGTCAGCTTGTCTGCAGAAGAGGCGCAGCGCATCGGTGTGATCGACTTGATCGCCACTGATCTCGATGACCTGCTAGGTAAACTCGACGGGCGCGAGGTCAAAGTCGATGAAGACGAAACGGTGACCTTGCGCACTGCGGACATCGAAGTTGTCGAGATCCAGCCCGATTGGCGTAATCGTTTCCTCGCCACCATTACCAGTCCGAGTGTGGCGTACCTTTTGATGCTGATCGGCATCTACGGACTGTTGCTGGAATTCTACAATCCGGGAACACTGATACCGGGCATTGCAGGCGCGATTTGCCTGTTAACGGCGCTTTACGCGTTTCAGATGTTGCCAATCAACTATGTGGGGGTCGCGTTGATTCTGCTTGGCATTGCGTTCGTGATCGCAGAGTTGTTTGTTACGTCTTACGGGGCGCTCGGTGCCGGCGGGGCAATTGCGTTCATCGTTGGCTCCGTGATGCTGATCGACACCGAAGTGCCCGAGTTTCAGCTGCCCCTGGGCCTGATTATCGGTGTCTCCGTATTGAGTGTCGTTGCTGTGCTGGGCATCGTCGGCATGGCGATGAAAGCACGCGAACGGGCCGTGGTGAGCGGTGTCGAAGAGTTGGTTGGCGCTGAGGGTGAGGCGCTCGAGGATTTCGACGCCAAAGGCTGGATTCGCGTGCACAGTGAGAACTGGAAAGCGACGTCTAAGTCACCGGTGAAGCGCGGGCAGAGAGTGAAGGTAACGGCTGTGAAGGGCCTCGAACTGTCTATCGAGGCTGCTGACGAAGAACAGAAAACGCATTAAGAGAGCGGAGGAGATCGAGCATGGATAACTATTTCTGGCTGGTGATTGCTGTCGGCATACTGGTATTGCTGGCCTATGCGTTGCGCATCCTGCGTGAGTACGAGCGCGGCGTCATTTTTCAGCTGGGGCGATTCTGGAAAGTCAAAGGTCCCGGACTGATCATTGTCATCCCTGGAATACAACAGATGGTACGCGTCGACCTGCGCACCGTCACCATGGACGTTCCCAGCCAGGATGTGATTTCGAGAGACAACGTATCGGTCAAGGTGAATGCGGTCGTCTATTTCAGGGTGGTAGATCCCGAAAAAGCGATCATCCAGGTCGAGAATTATCTGATCGCGACTGGCCAGTTGGCACAAACGACTTTGCGTGCGGTTCTCGGAAAGCATGAACTCGATGAGATGCTCGCAGAGCGCGAAAAACTCAATCTGGATATCCAGACGCAACTGGACGTACAGACCGATGCCTGGGGTATCAAGGTGTCCACCGTGGAAATCAAACACGTCGACATCGATGAGTCGATGATTCGCGCTATCGCCAAGCAGGCGGAGGCGGAACGCGAGCGGCGAGCAAAAATTATTCACGCTGAAGGCGAACTGCAGGCGTCCGAGAAACTGCTTCAGGCAGCGCAGAAACTTGCTCAGCAGCCAGAGGCGATGCAGCTGCGCTACCTGCAGACGCTGGCCAATATCGCGGGTGACAAGACTTCAACCATCGTGTTTCCGGTGCCTCTCGATATCATCGCACCGCTGATGGAGGCAATTCGCAGCAGAGCGTGAGGCCGCCGTGTGGCGGCATGACCGCCGCCCACCGGGTGCGTGAGCCGGGTGTAAACCTGAACGAACGGCAAGCCGCGGGGCGAAGCTTCAGCGCGCTTTCCCGCGCTACATGTTTGGGTAATTCGGCCCGCCACCGCCTTCAGGCGTGACCCAGTTGATGTTCTGGGTCGGGTCCTTGATGTCGCATGTTTTGCAATGAACGCAATTCTGTGCGTTGATCTGTAGGCGCGGTCCCGCTTCCTCACTGACGATTTCGTAAACGCCGGCCGGGCAATAGCGTTGCTCGGGCGCATCATATTGCGCAAGATTGACGGCGATTGGCGTGGACGCATCTTTCAGCTGCAGGTGACACACCTGGTTTTCTTCATGGTTGGTGTTGGAAATGAACACCGAGGAAAGACGATCAAACGTCAGTTTGCCGTCCGACTTGGGGTACTCGATGCGTTGCGATTCGGATGCCTTGCGCAGTTGCTCGTGGTCGGCGTGGTGATGCATCGTCCACGGCGCCTTGCCGCGCAACACGTAGGTATCGAGCGCAGAGTAGGCGACGCC
>JBFKXV010000150.1:0-6494 GCA_041637935.1 Burkholderiales bacterium
CACCACCTGGATCAGCAATTGACTCCAAGCGCGCAGCGATGTTGACGCCATCCCCGTATAGGGCTCCGTCCTGTTCAGTTACATCGCCAACATTAACGCCGATGCGAAATCGCATCCTGCGATGCTCTGGGAGAGAAGCATTACGGCCCGCGAGCTCGCGTTGAATCTCTACAGCCCCTTCGACTGCCTCGATCGCACTGGAAAACTCGGCCAACAGCGCGTCGCCTGGAGAGTCGACTACGCGGCCATCGTGTGCGGCGATATGCTGCGCGAAGATTTGTCGATATGCCGTGAGCGTAGAAACGGTAGCTTGCTCGTCGTCTCCCATCAAGCGCGAATAGCCAACTACGTCGGCGCTTAGGATGGCTGTGAGCTTGCGTCTTTGCGGCATGACATGTCCGGCTTAGGGAATGGTCTTTCGTCGCGGGAAACGAACTCAAGCAAATTCTAGCTCATTAGCTAATGGGCGACCCCCTTTGATGCGGACCGCGGTACCGCATCTTCGCCCCTCACGAAGTCGGCAGCAGATCGAAGCTGTCGAACTGTCCTTGCGCGTCCTCGATCTGAACATCGGTCACCTTGGCAGTTGCTGGGCCATGCCGCGACCATTCGATGATTCTGTCAACTGCTTCCGGCGCGCCGGACACCATCGCTTCGACGGTGCCGTCCATTCGGTTCCTTACCCAGCCCGACACGCCAAGCTGCCGGGCCTGTTGCCGCATGCTGTCGCGATAGTAGACGCCTTGCACGCGTCCATGAATTACGAGCCGCCGGGTTATGTTTGCATCACTCATCGGGCGTAATGCCAGCCTTCAAACGTGCGGCGGTTATCTGACTTTCATGCCCGGCTCTGCGCCGTCGTCAGGCGAGAGCAGAAAGATGCCGGGGCCATCGCCGCTTGCGGCGAGCACCATGCCTTGTGATTCACCGAAGCGCATCTTGCGTGGTTTCAGGTTGGCCACTGCCACCGTCAAGCGGCCCTTGAGTGCTTCCGGATCGTAGGCCGACTTGATGCCGGCGAATACTTGCCGTGTTTCGCCGCCGATGTCGAGGGTGAGCCGCAGTAGTTTGTCCGCACCTTCTACATGTTGGGCATCAATAATTTTTGCAACCCGCAGATCGACCTTGGTGAAATCGTCAATAGTGATGATCTGTGCTTCTTCGGGTTTGGCTTCCTGTGTGCTTTTTTCCACGACGTTCTCCTGATGCTGCGCATGGCGCTGCTGCGAATGCGACTGCGATGTTGGTTCGAGGCTTTCGGTGTTGGCCGCGACCAGCGCGTCGATCTGTTTGCCATCCACTCTCGTCATCAAATGCTTGTACTTGTTGATCTGATGTCCGCCCGGCAGTAACGATCCTGCGTCGGTCCACGTCAGCGGCGCGATGCCGAGAAACTTTTCGACGTTTTGCGCCACGACCGGTAACACCGGTTTCAAATAAATGGTCAGCAAACGGAACATATTCAGTGCGTCCGAGCAGACCTGCTGCAGTTTTTTCTCCTGCCCTTCCTCGCGTGCCAGTTCCCACGGCTTGAAGGCGTCGACATAGGCGTTGGCTTTGTCGGCGAGCAGCATCACTTCGCGCAGCGCCTTGCCGAACTCTCTCGAGTCATAGAGTGCGCCGATGGCGTCGGCCTGCGCTTGCAGTTCGCCGATCACCGGATTGTCTTGTACGGAGGTGGATGCCAGCTTGCCATCGAACTTCTTGAAGAGAAATCCGGCGCAGCGGCTGGCGATGTTGACGTACTTGCCGACCAGATCGCTGTTCACCCGTGCGACGAAGTCATCGAGATTGAGGTCGATGTCTTCCATGGTGGCGTTGAGTTTGGCGGCGTAGTAATAGCGCAACCACTCCGGATTCAGGCCCTGCTCGACATAACTCTCCGCGGTGATGAAGGTGCCGCGCGACTTGGACATCTTCTGCCCGTTCACAGTCAGAAAACCGTGGGCGAACACTTTGGTCGGCGTGCGGTAGCCGGCGAACTCGAGCATGGCCGGCCAGAACAAGGCGTGGAAATACAGAATGTCCTTGCCGATGAAATGCACCAGCTCGGTATCGCCGCCGGGACGCAAAAACACATCCTGGTCGATGGCGTTGCCGGCTGCTCGCAGTTTGGCCACGTAGTTGGCGAAGCTGCCGAAGTAGCCAACCGGCGCATCGAGCCAGACGTAAAAGAATTTCTTGCCGTCGGTGCCGGGAATGGCAAAGCCGAAATAAGGCGCGTCGCGCGAAATGTCCCAGTCGGAGAGCTTGTTCTCGCCTTCGGCACCGAGCCACTCCTTCATTTTGTTGGACGCTTCGGGTTGCAGCCGGTCGCCGGACTGAGTAAAGGCGCGCAGGAAGGTTTCGCAGCGCTTGTCCGAGAGTTTGAAGAAGTGATGCTCGGAGGATTTGCGCTCCGGTTTGGCGCCCGACACCGAGGAGTACGGTTCGATCAAATCGGTCGGCGCGTAGGTCGAGCCGCACACTTCACACGAATCACCGTACTGGTCCTTCGAGTGGCAGACCGGGCATTCGCCCTTGATATAGCGATCCGGCAGGAACATGTTCTTGACCGGGTCGTAGAACTGTTCGACCGAGCGCCGGTCAATTAACTTATTGGCGTCGAGCTGCAGGTAGATGTCCTCGCAGAAGGCGCGGTTCTCGTCCGAGTTGGTCGTGTAGTAATTGTCAAAGGCGACCAGAAACGCGGCGAAGTCGCGGACGTGCTCTCCATGCACACGCTCGATGAGTTGGTCGGGGCTGATCCCTTCGGCGTCGGCACGCAGCATGATCGGTGTGCCGTGGGTATCGTCGGCGCAGACGTAATGCACTTCGTGCCCCTGCATTTTCTGAAAGCGCACCCAGATATCGGTCTGGATGTATTCAACCAGGTGGCCGAGGTGGATGCTGCCATTGGCATAGGGCAGCGCCGAGGTGACGAGGATCTTGCGCGTCATCTTGAAGTGGGCTGAAGAGGGCGGTGAAACAATTGGAGCGCCGAAAAGGCGCAATTTTAACAGTCTGTTGCAAGGGTGAGCGCGTGATTCGGGCGCGTTGGCGCCGGGTTGAAAGGATTCTTTTCGCGAGCTGAAGGGCGATCACCCGCGTTGCAGGCAGGGTTTTACCGTCGTGTCGGGCCGCAGGGCTTTTCGTTAGAATTGGCGGCCATTCGTAGAGGAAAATGAATCGTGGCACAAACTGAGGAGAGTATTCGCGAGGCACTGGCACAGCTGACTGACAGTGCGACACGGCGAGACTATGTAGCGAGCGGCGAGGTCAAGTCGATCAAGCTCGACGGCGACAAAGTTGCGGTTGAAATCGTGCTCGGCTATCCGGCGAAGAGCGTCGCCGAAGATATCAAGCGCTCAATCACTGACAAACTTGGCGCGCTGCCCGGCGTTGGCAAAGTCACCGTGTCGGTTAACGTCAATATCGTTGCGCATGGTGCGCAACCCGGCCTGAAGCTGTTGCCGGGCATCAAGAATGTCATCGCGGTTGCTTCGGGCAAAGGCGGTGTGGGCAAGTCGACCACGGCAGCGAACCTGGCGCTGGCTTTGGTGGCGGAGGGCGCCCGTGTCGGCATGCTCGACGCGGACATCTATGGTCCATCGCAGCAAATGATGATGGGCCTGAGTGGCCGGCCCGAATCGGCCGACGGCAAGACCATCGAGCCGATGGAAAGCCACGGTGTGCAGAGCATGTCGATCGGCGTGCTGATTGATGCTGATCAGCCGATGGTGTGGCGCGGCCCGATGGTGACCCAGGCGCTCGAACAACTGCTTCGCGATACGCAGTGGAAAGAGCTCGATTATCTGATTGTCGATTTGCCACCGGGTACCGGTGACATCCAGCTCACCCTGTCGCAGAAGGTCCCGGTGACCGGCGCGCTGATCGTCACCACGCCGCAGGACATCGCCCTGATCGATGCGCGCAAGGCGCTGAAGATGTTCGAGAAGGTGAGCGTGCCAATTCTGGGCATCGTCGAGAACATGAGTATCCATGTCTGCTCGAAGTGCGGCCATCAGGAGCACATTTTTGGCGAAGGCGGTGCGGCGCGCATGAGCGCGGACTATGACGTTGACCTGCTCGGCCAGTTGCCGCTGGACATCAAAATACGTGAGCAGGCTGATTCGGGCAAACCCACGCTGGTGTCCGATCCGGACGGCAGCGCGAGCCAGATTTACAAAGAGGTCGCACGCAAGGCGGCGGCGAAGATCGCCATGCTGAAGAAGGATTATGGGGGGGTGTTTCCCAAGATCGTCGTGCAGAATACGTAGCAAGCTGCTGCGCAGTCCATCGAGTGTATTTTCGCAAGCCGCTAATCTGTAATCAGCACCATACGTTGAGGGAAGAACATGACAGTCAAGTCTGACCGTTGGATACGCCGTATGGCGCAGGAACACCAGATGATCGAGCCGTTCGAGCCGGAGCAGATCAAGGAGGTCAACGGCCAGCGGGTGGTGTCGTTCGGCACCTCGAGTTATGGCTACGACATTCGCTGCTCGGATGAATTCAAGATATTCACCAACATCAACTCGACGATTGTCGATCCGAAGCAATTCGACTCGGGATCATTCGTTGATTTCAAGGGTGACGTGTGCATCATCCCCCCCAACTCGTTTGCCCTGGCGCGTACGGTGGAGTATTTCCGGATTCCGCGTGACGTGCTCACCATTTGCCTCGGGAAGTCGACCTATGCACGATGCGGAATTATTGTGAACGTGACGCCCTTCGAGCCGGAGTGGGAGGGCTACGTCACGCTGGAGTTCTCCAATACCACGCCCTTGCCGGCAAAGATTTACGCCAACGAGGGGATTGCCCAGGTGGTCTTTTTTCAGTCAGCGCCGGACGATGTGTGCGAGACCTCCTACCGCGATCGCGGCGGCAAATACCAGAAGCAATCCGGCGTCACCCTGCCGCGTATTTGAGCACCATTGACCTGCCGATTTTTTTGCCGGTGCGGGCTTGATTCCTGCGCCCGGGAGCCTATAATTCGGCTCTCATTTTTTCCCACGGTCTTCCCTTTCCGGTCTGTTAGTTAGGCCGGCTTTATTTGTGCGGAAGGGGGTCATCATGACAAGCGAGAGGTTTGGTTCTGCAAGCTAACGCGCCACCGCGTGAATTGCCGTTTGTAGTCTTTTTGCCTTGAGGGACGATTTTGATGACCAAGCCGACGGCGCTGAACCAGCGCCCCGAATTCGAGAACTACTTCGATACCCATGCCGAACCACGCCTTGACTTCGCGCACGTGCAGCGTGCCTTGCAAGGTGGTTATGACCGGCCTTTTCTACTGATCGACCCGGACATCATTCGCGACAAGTATCGACGCTTCGTGGCCGCGATGCCGCGCGTGCGCACGCACTACGCCGTCAAAGCCAACCCGGACCCGCGCGTGGTGCAAATTCTTGCCGCCGAAGGTGCCGGCTTCGAAATCGCTTCGCCGGCGGAACTCGATTTGTTGATTTCGCTGGGAATTGATGCTGCGAACGTGCATTACAGCAATCCGGTCAGGGCGCGCCGGCACATCGAGTACGCTGTATCAAAAGGTGTCGTCTGGTTTGCCTTCGACAGCGTTGAGGAATTGCGCAAGGTGCATGCGATCGCACCGCATGCCAAGGTCTACCTGCGCATTGACACACCCAATATCGGCAGTGACTGGCCGTTGTCCGGAAAATTCGGCAGCAAGATGCGCGAAGTCGACGGCATCATCGATGTCGCCGTCGAACTGGGCGCTGACCTGTGTGGCGTGACTTTTCATGTCGGCTCACAGTGCCGCAATGCCGAGAACTGGCGCGTCGCCATTGACAGCTCCAAGCGCATTTTCCAGAGCATGCGTGAGAGGGGCCTGACGCCAAGGCTGCTCAATATCGGTGGTGGCTTTCCGGTGCGTTTGGCAAAACCGATTCCTTCGGTCGAAGTGATCGGCGAAGTGGTCAACGAAGCCATTGCCGACCTCGATGACGATATCCGTGTCATGGCTGAGCCGGGCCGCTACCTGGTATCGGATGCGGCCTATTTTGTATGCCGGGTGATCGGCACCACGCGGCGCGGTGATGAGCGTTGG
Organism: Burkholderiales bacterium; assembly: GCA_041637935.1. Taxonomy (GTDB): domain Bacteria; phylum Pseudomonadota; class Gammaproteobacteria; order Burkholderiales; family Eutrophovitaceae; genus SG8-40. Next base: position 6,047 of record JBFKXV010000150.1, read on the forward strand.
GTCTATCTCGATACCGGCATGTTCGGCGGCTTGTTGGAAAGCACTCAGGGCCTGCAATACCAGATCGAATCCGACCGAAGTGGCCAGCTTGTGCCGTGGCATGTGGCCGGCCCGACCTGCGATTCGGTTGACGTGTTGCTGAAAGACGAGATGCTGCCGGAAGATTTGCAGGACGAAGACTTCATCTACTTCCCTAATGCCGGCGCATACACCACTGCGTACGCGAGCAACTTCAATGGGTTTCCACTGCCGGACGTCCGCTTTATCTGACAGTTTGTTGAAAAAGCTACTGCGCGGTCCGATTGCGGCGTCGCGTGCTCGCTTAGTCCTCGCACTTCGAAAACCGAGTATGTGGCTACGACGTAACATGGGCGCTGCCCATGTGAGTCTTCGCCGAAACTCGCGTCGCTCGTTTTCTCGTCCTGCGCAGGGTTCTATCAATCCTGGC
>JBFKXV010000151.1:0-6490 GCA_041637935.1 Burkholderiales bacterium
CAAGGTCAAGCACATCCTGGTCAGGCATGAGCAGGCGGCGGTGCATGCCGCTGACGCCTATTCGCGCTGTACCCAGAAAGTCGGCGTCGCGCTGGTGACATCCGGTCCCGGCGTGACCAATGCCATCACTGGTATTGCCACCGCCTACATGGATTCGATCCCGTTGGTCGTCATCACCGGCCAGGTGCCGACGCACGCGATCGGACAGGACGCCTTCCAGGAAGTCGACACCGTCGGTATCACCCGCCCGTGCGTGAAACACAATATTCTTGTCAAGAATGTCGCTGACATTGCGCCGTCAATCAAGAAAGCCTTTTACTTGGCCGGGACCGGCCGGCCGGGACCGGTGGTGGTTGACATCCCGAAGGACATCACGCTGGAAAAAGCCAACTTTTTCTACCCCAAGAGCGTGTCGCTGCGCTCCTACAACACGATCACTAAAGGCCACAGCGGGCAGATCAGGAAAGCAATCCAGCTGCTCACGCAGGCCAAACGTCCGGTGATCTATAGCGGTGGCGGCATCATCCTGGGCAACGCCGCGGCGGAACTGACGCAGCTGGTGCGCAAGCTGGGCTTCCCGTGTACCAACACGCTAATGGGTCTGGGTGGTTATCCTGCTACCGACCCCCTGTTTCTCGGCATGCTTGGCATGCATGGGACATATGAAGCCAATATGGCAATGCAGAACTGTGACGTCCTGATCGCCATCGGCGCGCGTTTTGACGACCGCGTTATCGGTAACCCGAAGCACTTTGCTCAGGAAAGCCGCAAGATCATCCATATTGACATTGACCCCTCGTCGATTTCCAAGCGTGTACGTGTCGACGTGCCAATCGTTGGCGATGTCAAAGAAGTCCTCGCTGAACTGAACCGCCAGCTCGATGAGGCCTCGGACAGGAGCGATTTCGAGAAAATTGATGACGCGTCGCTCAAACAGTGGTGGGAGCAAATTGCGAACTGGCGTTCACGTGAATGCCTCAAATTTGACCGCGACAGCGAGATCATCAAGCCTCAGCTGGTGGTGGAACGCCTTTATGAGCTGACCAAAGGGCAGGATGTGTACGTCACGTCCGACGTCGGCCAGCATCAGATGTGGGCCGCACAGTTTTACAAGTTCGACGAACCACGCCGTTGGTTGAACTCCGGCGGCCTCGGCACCATGGGTGTAGGGCTGCCCTATGCAATGGGTGCTCAGTTCGCGCATCCGCAATCAACCGTGATCTGCGTCACCGGGGAGGCGAGCATCCAGATGTGTATCCAGGAGCTGTCCACCGCAAAGCAGTACCGGTTGCCATTGAAGATCGTCAACCTGAACAACCGCTATATGGGTATGGTCCGCCAGTGGCAGGAGTTTTTCCATGGTAATCGCTATGCCGAGTCGTACGTCGACGCGTTGCCCGACTTCGTGAAGCTTGCAGAGTCCTACGGGCACGTTGGCATGCAAATCGACAAGCCCGGTGACATCGATGGCGCGTTGAAAGAGGCGTTGTCGCGCAAAGACGACCTGGTATTTATGGACTTCGTCACGGACCAGACGGAAAACGTCTTCCCGATGGTGCCAGGCGGCAAGGGTCTGTCTGAAATGATCCTTGTTTGAACGGATCGATGTCTGAACGGATCGATGTCTGAAAGGATCCATGCCTGAAAGGATCCATGTTTGAGCAGCGTATCGAGCTTTTCACTCACAAATACAATTAAAAGACATGCGTCACATTATTTCTCTGCTTCTGGAGAACGAAGCGGGTGCGCTCTCTCGCGTTTCGGGGCTTTTCTCAGCAAGGGGCTATAACATTGAGTCGCTCACCGTAGCGCCAACCGAAGACCCCTCACTGTCGCGGATGACCATTGTCACCAGCGGTTCAGACGATGTGATCGAACAGATCAACAAGCAGCTCAATAAACTCATCGACGTTGTCAAGGTGGTGGATCTGTCGGAAGGAACACATATCGAGCGCGAATTAATGCTGGTAAAGGTGCGGGCGGCAGGTAAGGACCGCGAGGAAATGAAGCGCATATCCGATATATTCCGCGGACGTATTCTCGACGTGACCGACAAGACCTACACAATAGAGTTGACCGGAACCGGCGCCAAACTCGATGCTTTTATCGAAGCACTGGACAAGGGCGTCATACTAGAGACGGTACGCACCGGCGCTTCCGGTGTCGGACGCGGCGACCGCATTCTGAAAGTGCAGTAAGTCAGGCGCAGACGCTTCCGATGCACTGAACGGGAGCGGCGTTTCATGCGCGGCATAACAATGAAGAGGGAGACATGAAGGTCTATTACGACAAGGACGCAGACCTGCGTCTGATCAAAGATAAGAAGGTCACGATTCTCGGCTATGGGTCACAGGGACATGCTCATGCTCTGAACCTGAAGGATTCCGGCGTAAACGTCACCGTTGGACTGCGCAAAGCGGGCTCGTCGTGGAACAAAGCGAAGACAGCCGGTTTCGAGGTCAAGGAGATGGGCGCGGCGGTCGAAGGCGCGGACGTGGTGATGCTGCTGCTGCCCGATGAGCACATTGCAACGGTCTATCATCAGGACGTCGAGCCCAACATAAAGAAGGGCGCGACGGTCGGATTTGCTCACGGCTTCAACATCCATTTTGGACAGGTGGTGCCACGCGCTGATCTGGACGCTGTGATGATTGCACCGAAAGCGCCGGGACACACGGTGCGCGCGACCTATGCGCAGGGTGGAGGCGTGCCTTGCTTGATCGCGGTACATCAGAATCCGAGCAGCAAAGCGCGTGATGTGGCGCTGTCGTATGCGGCGGCGATTGGTGGCGGCAAGGCCGGCGTTATCGAGACCAATTTCCGCGAAGAAACGGAAACTGACCTGTTTGGCGAACAGGTCGTATTGTGTGGCGGCACCACGGCCCTGATTCAGGCCGGCTTCGACGTGCTGGTGGAGGCCGGCTATGCGCCGGAAATGGCTTATTTCGAATGCCTCCACGAGCTGAAGCTGATTGTCGACCTGATCTATGAAGGTGGCATCGCCAACATGCGCTATTCGGTTTCCAACAACGCCGAATACGGCGATATCACCCGTGGCCCGCGGATCATCACCGAAGAGACCAAGAACGAAATGCGCCGTATTCTCAAGGAGATTCAGACCGGCACCTATGCGCAGGAATTCCTGCTGGAGAATCAGACCGGGGCAACAAAGCTGTCCGCCATGCGCCGCATCGCGAGTGAAGATCAGATCGAAGTGGTCGGTGAGCGACTGCGGGCGATGATGCCGTGGATCAAAGCCAATCGTCTGGTCGACAAAACCAAGAACTAGTAATCGCGCCGAATGGAATATCGATACCCTGTGAGGAGTGGACAGATCAACGTGATCTCGCGATAGGCAATGCCATCGTCCTATCCGCACCCGATTATTGCCAGGGAAGGCTGGCCTTTTGTGGCGATTGCGGTGGCCGTTTCGGCCATTGTCACTTGGCTGGCCTCGTGGTGGTCGTTGCCACTGTGGCTGGCGAGTCTGTTCGTGCTGCAGTTCTTCAGGGATCCGGCGCGCCGCGTGCCAGCCGACCCTGGCCTGGTTTGTGCGCCTGCCGATGGTCGTATTGTCATGGTCGGCAAGACCGAAGACCCTTTTGCGCATCGTGCTGCTCTGAAGATCAGTGTTTTCATGAACGTTTTCAACGTCCATTCCAACCGGGCGCCGGTTGCCGGCGAGGTCATCGGCGTGGACTACCACCATGGCGGATTCGTCAATGCGGCATTGGACAAGGCGTCGCTGGAAAACGAGCGCAATGTGCTGCAGATTCGCATGGACAACGGTGGTGAGCTGACCTGCGTGCAAATTGCCGGCCTGGTTGCGCGCCGCATCCTGTGCTACGTCAAACCCGGTGATCGGCTGTCAAAGGGTGAGCGTTTCGGATTCATTCGCTTCGGGTCACGTGTTGACCTGTATCTGACCCCGCAGGCGCGCGCCCGTGTCACTGTCGGAGACAAGGTGTATGCTGGTGAAACCGTGCTGGCAGAACTGGAGACCGGATCAAGCGGCAAATGAATTACCCCGATCCTCAGCCGAAGTGGCAAATGCGAAATGCGCTGCGGCGCCAGGGTATTTACTGGTTGCCCAACGCGATTACCACCTGCGGATTGTTCGCCGGCTTTTACGCCATCGTCCAGGCGATGAACCTGCGCTTCGAACTGGCGGCGATGGGCATCTTTGCTGCGATGGTATTCGACGGATTGGACGGGCGCGTTGCCCGATTGACGCGGACGCAGTCCGAATTCGGCGCCGAGTATGACTCGCTGGCTGACATGGTGGCGTTCGGTGCGGCCCCGGCGCTGGTGTTGTACGAATGGGAACTCAAAGGCATGGGCCGGCTCGGCTGGCTGGCCGCATTCGTCTACTGTGCCGGCGCAGCGCTGAGGCTGGCGCGTTTCAACACCAATGTGGGGCACGTCGACAAACGATTTTTCCAGGGCTTGCCGAGCCCCGCAGCAGCCGGTCTGATTGCCGGATTCGTCTGGGCGATGGAAGCCTATGATATTCGCGGATTGCCATGGCTCGCCTGGCTGTTGGCGCTGATCACCGGCTTTACCATGGTGAGCAATATCCGCTTCTACAGCGGTAAGGAAATCAACCTGCGCAAAGCAGTGCCTTTCCGGGTGGTGGTGTTGATCGCGTTCTCGGTCGTCATCATCGTGCAAATGGCTGACAACCTGCCGGAATTGCTATTCGCCGTTTTTCTTCTCTATGCGCTGTCCGGCTATGTCATGTGGTTCTCGCAGCTGATGAAACGGCGCGACAAGAAGCCCGTTCCGCCGCGAAAAGAGCCGGGAAGCGGCACGCCCGACTAGTCGCGGGGGCTTGCGGATCAAGCCAATTACCCATATATTACTTGGCCATGAGTCACCAACAGCACGGCCAAACGACCCTTCTTCTTGCCAGCCTCCCGCTGCAAGGCCTGCTGCTGCGCCTCGGGCGCTAAATATTCCTTAAACATCCCAACAGTTTGCGGGTTTCCTGAGAAAACCTGAAACAAATAAAGACACTCGAATTGCGCCCGTAGCCCGGAGTTTGTCAGGTGCGGCGCAAGACTCATATAGCGGAGAACGACATGACGGATCGATTGATCATTTTTGATACCACCATGCGGGATGGCGAGCAAAGCCCCGGCGCATCGATGACCCGGGAAGAAAAGCTGCGTATTGGCAAACAACTCGAACGCATGCGCGTCGACGTCATCGAAGCAGGATTCCCGGCCGCCAGCAACGGCGATTTCGAATCAGTCCAGGCGGTCGCACGGGCAGTCAAGGACAGTATCGTGTGCGGGCTCGCCAGAGCCAATGAATCTGACGTGCGGCGTGCCGGCGAGGCGGTGAAGCCGGCCAACGCATCGCGCATTCATACCTTTATCGCGACTTCGCCGGTGCACATGGAACGCAAGCTGCGCATGAGCCCGGAGCAAGTGATGGAACAGGCGGTCAAATCGGTGACGCTGGCGCGATCACTGTGCGCAGACGTTGAGTTCTCGCCAGAGGACGCTGGCCGCTCGGAAATCGACTATTTGTGCAAGATACTGGAAGCTGTAATCGATGCCGGTGCACGCACCATCAATATCCCGGATACGGTCGGCTATACGATGCCCGAACAGTTTGCTTCGATTATCCGGCAGTTGCGCGAGCGAATTCCTAACTCTGACAAAGCGGTCTGGTCAGTACATTGTCATAATGACCTCGGGTTGGCTGTCGCCAATTCGCTCGCTGCAGTGACGGCCGGTGCGCGCCAGGTCGAGTGCACCGTCAACGGCCTGGGTGAACGGGCCGGTAACGCGTCGCTCGAAGAGATTGTCATGGCAGTACGCACCCGGCAGGACTTTTTCGAATGTGACACTGGCATCGACAGCACACAGATTGTTCCCGCGTCAAAACTCATTGCCGCCATCACTGGCTTTCCGGTTCAGCCCAACAAGGCGATTGTCGGCGCCAACGCTTTTGCCCACGAATCCGGCATTCATCAGGATGGCGTTCTGAAGCATCGCGAGACTTACGAGATCATGCGCGCCGAGGATGTCGGCTGGTCAACCAACAAGCTGGTACTCGGCAAGCACTCCGGGCGCAGCGCCTTCCGTCAGCGCCTTGCCGCGCTCGGTATTGAACTCGAATCGGAAGAAGCGCTCAATGCGGTATTCGCGCGCTTCAAGGAGCTGGCCGACAAGAAGCACGAAATATTCGACGAGGACCTGGTGATGCTGGTCTCGGACGACGCGCTCGGCCATGAGAACGAGCATTTCAAACTGGTGTCGATCCAGGCCCAGCTCGAAACCGGCGAAACGCCGTCGGCGCGGGTCGTGATCTCCGAGGATGGCGCGGAAAAGAAAGCCGAGGCACACGGCAGCGGGCAGGTTGATGCTGCCTTCAAGGCGATCGAGTCAATCGTTTCCAGTGGCGCCGACTTGCGCTTGTTCTCGGTTAACGCGATCACCAGCGGCACGGATTCGCAGGGCGAAGTCAGTGTGCGGCTTTC
>JBFKXV010000152.1:0-6460 GCA_041637935.1 Burkholderiales bacterium
GATTTCCATGTCCCACCCCTCGAGGATGGTTCGGCGGTTGAGGTAAAGACTGAATCCTGCTGCGACATAAAACGGCTCGATCAGCGTCACTGCGCCGGCGTAGCAGATCGCGTCCACCAGGTTCCAGTCGAACATATCTGCAAAATCGAAACCGTCCCCGCTGCTGCCACCATCTTCGGGGATTTCACCGGCCGAAGGTATCAGCATGTTGCCAAGCGCGAACAGCGCACCCATTGCGATGAATTCGAAATGGATGCAGATCACGGTCAGCCAGATTCCGGTGCCGCGCATACGGCTGCCGAGCACCGAGCGTCTTTGCTGCGCTGACTTGCCGGTTTGCTTCTCGAGCGCGGCGACCGGTAAGGCAAACGAGCGGGCCAGTTCGAAGCGGCGCAACGTCAGCGCCAGAAACAACCCGGGGCGCATCCAGTCGCGCGCCGCCCGTAGTGTGTCCCTGACGCCGCTGCGCTCGCTGAACACCAGGCGGCTGAGCGCATATAACACTGCCCGGTCGAACAGCGGCTTGAGCCACCACAGCAGTAGCACGGCGTAAAACTTGTTGGGAAAAGCCGCCATGCAGACAAGCGCGATGGGCATGTACAGAGTGAACCAGATTCCCCACGCCTCGCGCCACCACTGACGCGCCATCTGGAATCCCAGATCAAGCGACTCCCATCCGGAACGAGGCCGTACGCCGACCACCATGCGCTCAAGCTCCACGCCGACGTCCCCCAAAGAGAAAGTAGAACAGGACCAGAGCCCATAGCGTTAATCCCACCGCGTACTTGATTTGCGGAGAGGGAATTTTCAATGGCGACCAGAAGCCTTCGATGAATGCTGCGATCAGAAACATCAGTGCCGCGCCATACATGATCCGAATGGCTGGTTTGGCCGCTTCGACAATTGCACTTTTGCGCGTCTGGTTGCCGGGTGCGATGAGGGCAGACCCGAGTTTCAACCCGGCAGCGCCTGACAGCACGATCGCGGTCAGTTCCATCGCGCTGTGACCGGAAACGAACGACCAGAACGGTTCGCCATGACCAGCCGAAGTGAGATAGCCGGCGATCGCGCCAATGATGGTGCCGTTGAAGACGAGATAAAAAATGCTGCCGAGCCCGAATGCCAGACCCGTAGCGAAAGTCTGGATGCCGATCTTGACGTTGTGCCAGATGTAGAAGGCAAACATCATGATGTTGTCATCCGAGTTGCGTTGTCCCAGCCGAGCGTTTTGTGCGTCGTACATTTCCTCGTACTGGGCGAGCTGCGCTGGTGCGACAAAATGCAGGACAAAGTCCGGATAGAACTGCACTGCCGTCAACAGCAACAGCAACGGGCCAAAGAACAGCGCTGCCGCTGTCAGCACCAGTGAGCGCTCGGCGCGAACCACGGCCGGAAAACCGGCAGCCAAAAAGGCGAACAGTTTCGCTCGCTGGCCGCCAGCAGGGCCGTACAGTACGTGATGCCCGCGCAGCACGAGGTGATTCAGTCGGTCGACCAGATCCGGGCTGTACTGACGGTCTCTTGCCAGCGCCATTAGCTGGCACAGATGACGGTAGGCTGCCGGAACGTCGCCGGTCTGAAGCGCGATAGCATCGCCAGTGTTGTTGCGGCGCCATTTGCGTCGCCCCAGATCGAGCCATTTCTCGAAGCGCTCGATTTCGTCCAGATAAAGCGCTTCGAACGCGGCCTGCTTCATCGTCTGCCGACCAGGTGGTTGGCGATACCGACAATGTGCTGTACCGCGGCCGGGCCGTTTTGTTGCGCGGTCAGCGGCGCAATGATCTCGGCCAATTCAGCGGCACGATCGGGAGTGATGCGTGCGGAGCGTTCCGCGAAGTCAAGCAGCGTTCGCTGCTCGGACAGCGACAGCGGCAGCAGCGGTGCGACCGGGTCCGCTTCGGGAATGCGCGCCGTGGTTGGCTTTTTTTCGCGATAAACCACCAGTGTGTTGGCAGCGAGGTCGCCAAGGCGTTTGAAATCCCGATTGGCGACCATCGAACAGTAGCCGATGAAGTACATGAACGGCAGGAAGTCGAGCGCCCGGAGCAGGTTGCGCGTCAGTGAGGCGGGCCAGCGTACTGGCGTTCCATCGTCGTTCAGAACGATCAACCCCATCGCCCGTTTGCCGGGGGTGGCGCCGCCGCCGAGCACCTCAAAGAAGACCGGATACAGCCATTCGAGCAAAAACGCACTGAGCAGGAACACGGCCAGCCCGAAGCGGCCCAGCACAGCGACCGAGATCGCTAATGCGATCATGATGACGATGCGGATTACCAGATCAAGCAGGTAGGCGAGCGCGCGCGGCACCGGGCCGGCGACTCGCAAGGTGATTTCAATACCTTCCGGCGTGGCTACCCGGCGCGCGGTGTCGAGCACGACATCCTGATCAGTTCTCGTAGAAGATATCGCGGTAACCCGTGTAGAACGACGCAAACAGCACTGGACCGAGAACCAGCCAACCGAGCATCAGTGGAATCGTCGCGAGAATTGCAAACAGGAACATCATCAGGCCGTAGATGAGAAACGGCACGATATTTTTCAGACAGCCGTAGAAACTGGTCTTCAACGCCTGCACGACGGTGAAATTGTTGATCGTTACCAGGGCATAACTGAACCATACGGCCATATAGACCGGGACACTGAGACCCAGCATCACCAACGCAGCCATGACGATGGCGATCGCGACTGCGGGATCAGACGCTTGCGGCTGTTCCATACCCGACAGAACCAGTGCCGAAGCGGTGCCGAAGATGGCCGCGATCACGCCAAAAATAACGAGATACATTAGTAAAGTCGCCAATCCGATTCCGGCGAGTTTGGCGAAATGAGAACCGAAGCCGGCAAAAACATCGCCAAATGAAATCTCTTCACCACGGTGCGCCTTGTCGCAGGTCAGCATGACGCCGCCGAACAGCACCGGCATGATGAAATACAAGGCGAATGACCCGACGATCGGGACGAGGGACAGTCCCATGATGATGATTGCGAAGACGATGAAAATCCCCATCCACAGCCAGGAACGGGGTTTGGTCAGGGCTCGTGCCGATTTGATCCAGCCCCAGCCGTTGCCGGCCGGACGTGAGCGGCCTTCGGCTATGAAGTTTCCCGGCGTTATCTGCTCCGGAATGTCTGCAACGTGGGTCGTGGGTGCTGCGTATGGATTGGTGGACACCGCTTGCCTCCTTCGAATGGATCGGATCTGTCGTGGGGAACGCGCAATGGCGTGCGTGCGGCTTCATCTGCGTGCAAGCATCAGGCCATATGCCGTTGTATTTAGGCGATTCTCAACCGTTCCGCCAATCACGTCCTACAAACTGCATTCTTCATCTCATTTTATCCGCCAATGAGAGCGGTTTCACCGCTGGAGTGAGATGAATTGCAGCGCTGAGTGGTCGATTCGAAACGGTGCCGGTGAAGAGATATCGGCCGCGCCGGGAAAAAGTTTTGGCTCTTATGCCGGTCAGGCGGTCGCCGGTTATTGGGCGGCTGCGGGCGGCTGAACGCAACCGCTGGATCGGCTCAGAATTTGCCGTATTTCAGATAGGCTTGCTGCGGGTCCATACCGCCGAGGATCGCAGTGCGCACCTTGTTTTCGGTGGCGACCACTTCTTCGGTGCGCGAGATCGCCTCGCCGGCACTGTCTGCGGGCAGCACCACTACACCGTCGCGGTCGCCCAGTATGTAATCACCGCTGCGGATCGTCACCGTGCCAATAGTGATTGGCTCCCCAAAGCGATCAGGAATCCAGCGCCCGACGATGTCGGCCGGCGTATTAAAGCTGCAAAACACCGGAAAGCCGATGTTGAGAATGAATTCGGTGTCACGGCAGCCACCGTCCACGACGTACCCGCGCACGTTCTTGTAATGTAGTGTCTCAGCGGAAAGCTCACCCATGAGCGCGACCATATGCGTATTCGGTTGGCAAACCAGAACTTTGCCGGCAGGCGCCTTTGACAGCAGTCCGGTCCATTGCACCAGCGTGTCGTGCGCATCGCGGCTTTGATCGATGTGGCCGCTGACCGTATAGACCTCGCCGGCGAGTTTCTTCACGGGATCCAACGCCTTGATTTCGCTTGGCAACACACAGTTGGGGTGGCCCATCGCCCGCAGTACATCGTGCACCGCACCGGTGTAGAGCGCTGCGAGTCTTTCTGTCAGTGCTGCGTCTTTGTTCATCGTCTCGTCCTCAGGTAATGACGGCGGGTGCGGGGCTGGTTCGGTGGCGCGACGCGAGTAACTGATCTGCGGCGAGCGCCGTGATGACAATCAAGCCACCCGCCAATGCGGCGCTGTCGGGTCGCTCGCCGACCACCAACCAAACCGCCAGCGTGCCGAAAATAATCTCGAGAATCGATATCAGGCCAATCTCCGCGGCGGTGAGGTGGCGTGACGCGATCGTCATCATGATGCATCCGAGACCGACTTGCACCATACCCATGGTTGCCAGCAGGACGAAATCACGGCCGGCTGCTTCGAAGGGCAACGCCAGCGGTAGTGTCACTACGGCCGAAATGACGCCGGCCAGCAGGATCGCGGGAATCATGTCCACTGTTGTGTGCATCTTTCGCAAGATGACCGTATTGAGGCCGAACGCCACCGGGATGATGGTCGCGATCAGCGCACCGATCCAGCGATCGTGCGACGCGGCACCGAAGAACATCAGGCAGATCCCGAGAAAGGCGGCAATCATTGCCAGCACCGTGCGCGGCGCAACCCGTTCACGCAGAAACACCCACGCAAGCAATGCCGCGAGGAACGGTGAGGTGCCCATCACAATCAGCGTGTTGGCAACGGTGGTGCGCGACAGCGCAATGATAAAGCTGATGAACATAACGGTCAGCAATGTGCCTGACACCAGACCCGGCACGCCCACCGCACGGATTATCTGCAGCACGCTGCCGCGGTGTTGTTGCCAGATCCAGCCGCCGACAAAAAACGCCATGAAAATGGAGCGCCAGAACGTGATTTCCCAGGGATCGTTGATGTTCATCGAGCGCACCAGCACACCGGCACTGGACCAGCAAAGCGTTGCCCCGACCATGAGTAGGATTGCACGCCGGCGTACGTTTGTTGGAGTCATGTCAGCGGCTGTGGCAGCTCGACACCGAGCTTGTTGGCCCATGGGGCGAGTGTCGACATGATGGACGGATAGAGCTCGACGCCGTCGCGCAGTTGTTTCTCGCGCCGGCGCAGTCCGGACTCGCCGGGCAGCCGCACGCGTTGCACGCCAGTTCGTGGCGGAACGGCGCGACAGGCATCGGCGACCCATGTCGTTTGTCTGAGGAATTCATCCTTGCCGGCGAAAAGCGCTGGATTGAGAACTTGCACAAACACTTCGTTAGTCCAACCCTCGATGGGATCGGCGCGCCCGTGACCGGAAAGCCCCATGCTGATCGCTTCGACCAGAAGTCCGAGCGCATAGCCTTTATGACCGTACTCGGTACCGCCGATCGGCAACAGCGCACCCGGTGGCTCACGTGTCATCACCGCGGGGTCGTCAGTGGGATTGCCGTCGGCATCGATCAGCCATTCACCCGGTAGCCGGCTGCCTTCCGCACTGCGGCGACCAACCATGCCGTTGGTGGTAATGGACATCGACACATCGATCATGACCGGGTCGCCGTTCGTCGGCCACCCCGCAGCGATCGGATTCGGCGTAATCGCGCCGGCCTTGCCGCCGAATGGCGCGACCGAATGGTTCTCCGCAGCGGCTGTGGACACCAGCATCATGAGTCCGCGGTCAGTGGCGCGCTTCAGATAGGCTGCCAGACAGGCAATGTGGTGCGCGCGTGCGATCGTGACGGTGCATGTGCCATGCGTTTCGGCACGGTCGCATGCGAGATCGACGGCATTGACAGTAAGCCACGCTCCCGGCAGGCGCATGCCGTCCCATGCCACCGCCGCCGGCAGATCAGCGATCACGCGCGCTTGTCCGCTGAGTGCAAGTTCGCCTTTCTCGATATCGTCGAGATAACGTGGCAGTAGCTGCAGCCCGTGGGTGTCGTGTCCGAGCAAATCGCCTTCGATGAGTATTTCGGCGACGGTGGCCGATTTGTCGGTTTCCATCCCCGCCTTGTTCAGCACAGTGGCGGCAAAATCAATTAGAGCTTCGGCGCTATAACGTGGGGTACTCATAGTGGTGAATTTGGGCGAAGACAAGTGAACCACAGAGACACAGAGGCACCGAGAAGAACGGGAACGGAAGAATGCAATCGGGTTGAAAGAACAGGGATTTCGAATAGCGAATACCCGACACTTCTAAAGCAGGAAACTTGTCATGGTATCTGCCGCTGTCATGCTTTCTTTTGCTCTTTTCGGTCTTTTGACGTTCTCTGTGCCTCTGCGTCTCTGTGGTTAGACCGGCATCTTCCTTGCTGCGCGAAAAGTCACATCATGATGATCTGGCGCACAGTGTGGCCCGATGCCAGCCGGTCAAAACCTTCGTTGATTTGCTCGAGAC
>JBFKXV010000153.1:0-6453 GCA_041637935.1 Burkholderiales bacterium
GGTTGCGAGATTCCTCGACGTAGCGGAAGGACTGCAGGCAAACCAGTTTTCAGTCGGCAGCCGTGACACGCTCGATTCGCTGGACGAAATAGACCCGATCTACAAGCCGCTGCTCGACGGTCCGATACCAGTCATCTTTTCCGTGCTCGGCACCGACGGCCGCCCCAATCTGACCCCGATGTGGTTCGACTACGAGGGGGCAAACGTGCTGGTGAACGTTGCCACTCATCGCAAAAAGGTCGAGTGGATACGGGCCAACCCGAAGCTGTCGATGATTCTGGTGAATCCGAAGAACATGTACCACTGGGTGAGCATCAAGTGCACGGTGAAGCGCGAAATCCTGGAGGACGATCCGAAGGAAGGCGCACGCGTGACGGCCCAGCTCGACAAGATCTGGACCAAGTACACCGGCAACGAACCACCATACGGTCTTCGCGATCCTTCGATCAATGAGCGCCGTGTGCTGTTTGAGTGCCCGGTGGACCGCATCGCCACCTTCGGCAAGCCCTGAATCAGGTCATGCAAGTCGCCGTCATCGGCGGCTCGCTCGGCGGACTTACTGCCGGGTTGCTGCTGCGCGACATGGGAATCAATGTCGATGTCTACGAGCGCTCGCCAGTCGAACTGGCGCAGCGTGGGGCAGGCATCGGCTTTCTTCCGGAGAGTCAACGCTACCTGGTCGAACGTGCCGGCATTGCGCTGGACAAGATCAGTGTCGCCACCTCGCATATCCGTTATCTGAGCCGCAACGGGCAAATTGTCTACGACGGCTTGCATCAGTACCGCTTCAGCTCCTGGACAACAATTTACCGGGAATTGCTTTCGTGCGTGGATCCCGCGATATATCACCTGGATCACGAAATGATTGACTGGCAAGAGGATAGCGCGAGTGTGGACGTTCACTTTGCTAATGGAACGACGCATCGCGCCGATTTGCTGGTGTGCGCTGACGGCGTCGGCTCCACCGCGCGCGCCAGACTGTTACCGAATGTGCAACCCGAGTACGCAGGATACGTTTGTTGGCGCGGCATGGTGCCGGAAGATCAGTTCGATGCAAAGACGCGCAGCATATTCGACGACGCCATCACTTATTACGTCTATGCAAACAGCCATGCGCTGATTTATCCGATCCCCGGATTGGATGGTTCTGTCAAAAAAGGCGAGCGCTTGATCAATCTCGTCTGGTATCGAAATTATCTTGAAGGAAATGATCTGGATGACTTGATGACCGACAACACTGGTCAGCAACGCGAGATCTCGTTACCGCCCGGCGCAGTAAGTGATCACCACGTGGCGGAATTGCGCGCGGTTGCCGCGGCACGCCTGCCTGAGCCGATGGCGAAGGTGGTCGCAAAACTCGAGCAACCATTTCTGCAGGTTATATACGATATCGACGTGCCGCGTATGGCATTCGGAAGGGCCTGCCTGGTCGGTGACGCAGCCTTCGTCGCGCGGCCACACGCGGCAGCCGGTACCGCAAAAGCAGCCGCGGATGGATGGGCGCTGGCGAAGGCGCTGTCCGGGAAAAACGATGTCGCTGCAGCGCTTAAACAATGGGAAGCGGAGCAGCTTGTCGTGGGGCGGCAATTGCTGGAGCGCACACGCAGTATCGGTCGCCGGTCGCAGGTCGATTGCAATTGGGTCGCGGGTGACCCGGAGTTAATTTTTGGTTTGCACGGTCCGGGCATATGAACAAGCACAAAGAACTCGTTGCCCGCATGACTGATAGTGCCCACACCCTGCTCGAGTCGATGTCAGCCGAGCAACGTACTGTAGCGAGCTGGGATTTTCCGTCCGACCAAGAACGGCTGCGCTGGTTTTACACGCCGACCGATCACGGCGGGCTGACGCTGCACGATATGCACCCGACCCAGCAGCGCCTCACCATGCAACTGCTGGCGAGCGGATTGAGCCGCGCCGGCTTTGTCACCGCAGCCACCATCATGGGACTGGAAAACATCCTCGACGAATTGGAAGGTTGGGCTGTCGGCTACGGCCATGACCGGGGGCGCGACCCGGCACGCTATTACCTGCGAATCTTCGGTGCACCGGGCGAAGCGAACTGGTCCTGGCGCTTTGGTGGCCATCATATCTCGGTGCATCACACCATCATCAACGGTGAACTGCGTGCCCACACGCCGTGCTTCTTTGGCGCCGACCCGGCCAAATCGCCGCTGCTGGGCGCGCATAGCTTGCGGCCCCTGGCAGCGTGTACTGATCTCGCTTTCGAACTCATGCGCTCGCTCGATGATCAACAACGCAGCAGCGCGATCTTGTCTCCGGTGCCGCCAATCGATCTGGTTGGTGCAAACCGCACGGTACTCAGCGAAGGCGACGCACCACTGACTCTGAACCAAATCTGGCGCGACGAATTCACCGGCGAACTGCATGAACTGTTCGAACGCGCGCAGCACGCTGAGGAAGCGAAAGTCGGTTTGACGCCGGCGCACGTTGATGCGCTGCGTTTTACAACGACGCCGAAGGGCCTTGCGGCGGCCGATATGAACAATGCTCAGCACGAAATTCTGCGCACGCTGCTCGAAACCTATGTCTGTCGCTTGCCTGACGAAGTGGCCGACGAAGAGATGAAGAAGATTACCGGTGAGTCGTTCCAGGCACTGCATCTGGCGTGGGCTGGCGGTGATGATCCAGACCGGCCGCACTATTACCGGATCCAGGGGCATCGATTACTGATGGAATATGACAACACGACGCGCGATGCCAACCATATCCACACTGTGTGGCGCGATCCGGTCGGTGACTTCGGAATGGATGCGCTGAGCGCGCACCGGCGTCATGAACATCGCAGTCACTAAAACTGAATTCAGGTCATGAAACGAACCAACACCGCACTGCTGGAAATCAGCCAAACACAACGGCCAAGCGATGTGGAGGTGCGGCGGCACTTTGCTGACACGTGTAGCGATTCGCTGCTCCAGCATGCCGCTGAACTTCGCGACCGCGGTCATGGCGACGTGATTTCCTACTCCAAAAAGGTCTTCATCCCGCTGACGCATTTGTGCCGCGATGTGTGCCACTACTGTACGTTTGCAAAAACGCCGCGGCGTGGGGAGCCCGCCTTTCTGTCGCCCGAGCAGGTTCTCGCTATCGCGCGTGCCGGCGAACGGGCCGGATGCCACGAAGCATTGTTCACGCTCGGCGATAAGCCCGAGCTTCGATACCGCGCTGCGCGCGAGCAGCTGCAACATCTCGGCCATGAAACGACGTTGTCCTATCTCGCCGCAATGTGCGACATGCTGTTGCAAAACACCAGCCTGCTGCCGCATGTCAATCCTGGTGTCATGAACCGCGACGAGGTAGCCGAACTCAGACGCGTTTGCGTTTCGCAAGGAATCATGCTGGAGAACATCTCGCAGCGGCTGTGCGAGAAAGGCGGCCCGCATTTTGGCTCACCTGACAAGCTGCCCGCGGTTCGACTCGAAACCATGCGCCATGCAGGCGAACTCAAGGTACCGTTCACCACCGGCATACTGATCGGCATCGGTGAAACACGCGAGGAGCGCATCGATTCGTTGCTGGCGATTCGCCAGCTGCAGCAACAATACGGACATATCCAGGAAGTCATCATCCAGAATTTCCGCGCCAAGTCAGCGACCAAAATGGCACAAGCGCCGGAACCGGATCTGTCCGACCTGATGTGGACGCTGGCAATGGCACGGGTCATTTTCGGGCCGGACATGAATCTGCAGGTACCACCGAATCTGACGCCTGAAGCGTATCCGCTACTGATCAATGCGGGACTTAACGACTGGGGTGGTGTATCCCCGGTCACGCCCGATCACGTCAATCCGGAGATGCCATGGCCGGAGATCGAGCGGCTTCGCATCCATACTGGACGCGCCGGCAAGGAGCTGGTTGAACGCCTTGCCATTTATCCAAGCTATTGCCGCAACGCAAACGACTGGCTCGATGGCGCGCTCGCGTCGCGCGTGACACGCGCCGTCGATACGGAAGGGTTTGCCCGCAACGACGCCTGGTCGCCCGGGAGCAACGCCGCCATACCGGAACGGTCCAGTGCACTATTGGCACGCCGTGTACCAACACTGGATCGCATCGTGTCGTCGGCCGCGGCCGGCAACACGCTCCAAGAGCAAGACATCGTGACGCTGTTTAGCGCCCGCGGCAGCCAGTTTGAGGACGTCTGCGCTGCGGCAAACGAACTGCGCGAGCGTACCGTCGGCGACATCGTTCGCTATGTGGTGAATCGCAACATCAATTACACCAACATCTGCAGTTATCGCTGCACGTTCTGTGCGTTTTCCAAAGGCAAGGCTCACGCTCACCTGCGCGGTCAGCCATACGACATCGCGCTCGAGGAAGTTGTACGGCGTGCACGCGAAGCGCGTGAACGCGGCGCGACCGAAGTATGCATGCAAGGCGGCATTCATCCCGACTACACCGGTGAAACCTATCTTGCACTTTGCCGGGCGGTAAAAACGGCACTACCGGAGCTGCATATCCACGCCTTCTCGCCGCTGGAAATCATGCATGGCGCAAAAACTCTTGGCATCACGATCGAGCAGTTCCTTGGTCAGCTACGTGATGCAGGGCTCGGCACCTTACCCGGCACCGCTGCAGAGATTCTCGACGATGACATACGCGCCGTCATTTGTCCTGACAAATTGAACACCGACGAATGGCTCGGCGTAATCAGTACAGCACACCGGCTGGGACTGAAAACCACAGCAACAATCATGTTCGGCCATGTCGAGCGTTATGACCATTGGGCGCGCCACCTGCTGCGTGTGAGACAACTGCAATTGCGCACCGGCGGGTTGACCGAGTTCGTGCCGCTGCCTTT
Organism: Burkholderiales bacterium; assembly: GCA_041637935.1. Classification (GTDB taxonomy): domain Bacteria; phylum Pseudomonadota; class Gammaproteobacteria; order Burkholderiales; family Eutrophovitaceae; genus SG8-40. Next base: position 4,823 of record JBFKXV010000153.1, read on the forward strand.
CGTACACATGGAAGCACCGATGTACCTGCATGGCCAGGCGCGCAAGGGTCCGACCTTTCGCGAGACGATCCTGATGCACGCGGTAGCGCGCCTGGTGTTGCATCCATTGATTCCAAACATTCAGGCATCGTGGGTCAAGTTGGGCAAGGATGCGGTGCGTGCCTGTTTGCAGGCTGGCGTCAACGACCTCGGCGGTACTTTGATGAATGAGAGTATTTCGCGCGCAGCGGGCACGATCCACGGACAGGAGATGGCGCCCGAGATGATGGATGCGCTGATCACACAATGCGGCCGGACGCCGAAACAACGCACCACCCTTTACACGACAGCACCGCGCGAGACGCGTGAACGCTCCTACTGCGCGGTTGAGTTGTCGCCGGTGATACTGTCGCGTGCAAAACGCACGGCACGGGCGGGCAGCGCGCGAGCCACGGCCATGACAAACGGCTCCGGCTGAATCTCACCGTCCAGCAACAAGGATTCTTGGCATGGATTTCGGTATCAACATTCCGACGCGCGGGGCTCTGGCAACGAGAGACGCCGTTCTTGCGTTGACACAGCTTGGCGAAAAACTCGGCTTCAGTTACGCCGCGATTCCCGATCACATCATCATTCCGCACAGCATTGATTCGCCGTACCCGTATAACGTCGAACGCAAGATGGTCGGTGCTTCGGACGGTGACTGTATGGAACAACTGATGGTGATGTCGTATCTCGCGGCAGCAACGACCAGGATTCGCCTGCTCACATCGATCATGGTCGTGCCGCATCGCAACCCGGTATTCGCCGCCAAGGCACTCGCGACCATTGACGTGCTGTCGCAGGGTCGGATTACCGTGGGGTGCGGTGCCGGGTGGATGGAAGAAGAGTTCGTTGCGATCGGCGGAATACCCCCATTCAAAGAGCGCGGCAAAGTCACCAACGAGTATCTACGTATATTCAAATCGTTGTGGACCGAAGACAGACCGGAGTTCCACGGTGATTACGCTCAATTTGCCAACGTCAGTTTTCTGCCGAAGCCAGTACAGAAACCACATCCGCCGCTGTGGATCGGCGGCGAAAGTCCGGCGGCACTGCGGCGAGTAGCGGCGCTGGGCGATGCCTGGTACCCGATCGGATCGAACCCGGAGTTTCCGCTCGACACGGTGCAACGCTATCAGCAAGGGCTCGGCCGACTACGCCACGAAGCGGAGCAGATCGGGCGCGACCCGTCCGGCATCGACCTGGCCTACTGGGCAAATTGGTATCAGGAAGGACAAACACTGACCACTGACAGCGGCGAGCGGCGGCTGTTCAGCGGCGAAGACGAACAGGTGGCGCAGGACATCCGCGAACTGCAATCCTGCGGCACGCAACATCTGTTGTTCAATTTCGTGCGCGGCACGCTCGAACAATCACTGACGGCGATGGAACGCTTTGCCGCCACAGTGCTGCCGCTCGTCAAGTAAACGCTTCTCGACTAAACAATAGGACAACTACCAAGGTGGCAAACAAACCGGTCATTTCTATTTTGGGAGGCACCGGTGCGCAAGGCAGCGCGCTTGCGATGCGCTGGGTCAATGCAGGTTACGCAGTGGTGATCGGTTCGCGCAACACCCAGAAAGCAGCTGACGCCTGCAAGGCGATTTGCA
>JBFKXV010000154.1:0-6438 GCA_041637935.1 Burkholderiales bacterium
ACGCCTGGTTGGTGAAGCGGTGCCGTACGGGCGCATGGGCCGCGCCGAAGATCTCACCGGCATGGCCATATTTCTGGCCAGCGCCGAGGCTGACTATGTCGTCGCACAGACCTACAACGTCGACGGCGGCAACTGGCTGAGCTGAGCGGTTGCGATTCTAATGGTGCAAATGTCGCTGCTAGCCGGAGTTGATGACACACCGGTGTCAAGTCGCCCGAGTGTCGCATGCGTGAGTGATTTTGCGCCGTCGAGCCGCCGCAGGCGGGAGACCGAAACATGTCCAGTCGCGACCCGCTGCCACTGAACCAGAAAAACCTGAAACACCTGCCACCCTCGGTGCGGGTGCCAACCTACTACCGCCAGGCGCTGTCCGAGAGCATTGTGCACATCGGTGTTGGCAGTTTCTATCGCGCACACCAGGCGGTTTATCTGGATAAGTTGCTCCACCAGCCCGGCAACACGCAGTGGGGCTATTGCGGTGTAGGTCTGCTCCCGCAAGACAGCCGCATGGGCGATGCGCTACTACCTCAGGACTACCTTTATACGGTCTTGGAGCGCAGCGCCGAAGGGAATCGGGCGCACGTTGTCGGATCATTGCTGAACTATCTGCATGCGCCGCAAAACATGGAAGCGGTGCTGAACAAACTGGCCTCGCCACAGACAAGGATCGTGTCGCTGACCATTACCGAGGGCGGCTACTACATCAATGAGGGCACCGGCGAGTTCAACGCTACGCACCCGGATATCGTGCACGACTTGCGTCACCCGGCTGAGCCACGATGCTCGTTCGGCGTGCTTGTCGAGGGGCTGCATCGCCGCTTCAAACAGGGGCTCGATCCATTTACCCTGATGTCGTGCGACAACCTGCAGCACAACGGTGACCTGACCCGAAAAATAATTCTGGCGTTCGCTGAAAGACGTGACCGGACATTGGCTGCCTGGCTGGCGGAACATGGCACCTTTCCCAACAGCATGGTCGATCGCATTACGCCCGCGACCACCGACCAGGATCGCGAATTGGTCAAGAACGAGTTCGGCATCGAAGACGCCTGGCCGGTTGTCACCGAACCGTTCATGCAGTGGGTTATCGAGGACAACTTTCCGGGCGGTCGCCCGGCGTGGGAGGCAGTCGGTGCGCAATTGGTCGCCGACGTGCTGCCATACGAACAAATCAAGTTGCGCCTGCTCAACGCAGGGCATCAGGCGATTTGCTATATCGGCATGCTGCTCGGTTATGAGTTCGCGCATGAGGCAATGCAGGACAAGCGCATACGCACGCTGCTGCAGCGGATGATGGATATCGAGGTCACGCCTCTGCTGGCATCACCCGCGGGCGTCGATCTCACAGCCTACAAGGAAAGTCTGATCGAACGCTTTTCCAACCCGGCAATTCGCGATCAGCTGTCGCGCATCGGTACCGAAGGATCGGCGAGAATGCCCAAGTTTGTGTTGCCCTCAATAAGCGAGGCCCTGGCCCAGGATCTGCCGGTCAAATTGCTCAGCTTCACGGTGGCAGCGTGGTTTCGTTTCCTCAACGGCACTGACGACGCGGGGCGGCCACTGCCTATCATCGACCCGATGGCCGAGAAGCTGCAGCATTGCGCAAGACGCGGCGGTCGCGACGCGACCGTGATGCTGGGGTTGGCTGAGCTGTTCGGCGAGGAGTTGCCGGCATCGCCGGCGTTTGCCGATGAAGTCAAGCGTGCTCTGGCCAGTTTCTATGACGTCGGCGCCGAGGCAACCTTGGTGCATTACGTCGATAACTGAAGGTGTACCTCGGCTACGACATCGGAACGTCAGCCGTCAAAGCGGTGCTGATAGATCACACTGGCGCACTGCGGTTTCAGGCGGCCGTCGACTATCCGGTTGATCACCCCAAAGCGCTATGGTCGGAGCAGGATCCGCAGTCGTGGTGGCAGGCGTGCATTGCGGCAACCCATGAGCTTGCAGCCAGAGGCGCACCACTCACGGAAGTCGCGTCAGTCGGGCTTGCCGGTCAGATGCACGGTGCCGTCTTGCTCGATGCGCAAGGCCGTGTATTGCGCCCCTGTATCCTGTGGAATGACGGTCGCAGTCACGCTGAATGCGCTGAGCTGGAAGCGTCGGTGAACGATTTCCGCGAGCGCAGCGGCAACATGGCAATGCCGGGATTTACTGCGCCCAAGTTGTTGTGGGTCAAAAAACACGAACCCGAGGTGTTCCGCCGCATCGCCAAGGTTCTGCTGCCGAAGGACTATGTGCGCTACCGCATGACCGGTGTCTTTTCCTCGGAGATGTCAGATGCGTCCGGCACGCTGTGGCTCGATCCGGCACGTCGCGACTGGGACAGTGAACTGATCGCGGCGAGCGCACTTGATCGCTCCCAGTTGCCGGATCTCTACGAGGGTTGTGAACCGGTCGCCGAGCTGACTGATGAAGCGGCAAAGGCGCTGGGACTGAAGCGCGTGCCCGTGATAGCTGGCGCCGGCGACAACGCCGGCGGCGCGGTCGGAGTTGGTGTCGTCGAGCCCGGTCAGGCGTTCCTGTCACTGGGCACCTCGGGGGTGGTATTTGTTGTCAGCGATCAACATCACGCGCGTCCGGAAAAAACAGTACATGCGTTCTGCCATTGCTTGCCGCAGCGTTGGCATCAGATGACTGTCACGCTGTCAGCAGCCAATTCGCTGGCCTGGCTTGCGCGCACGGTTGGCGCGCCGGTCGCCGAGCTGCTGTTGCCATTGGAGACCAACAACGAAAGAACAACCGATGTGCTGTTTCTGCCTTACCTGTCCGGGGAGCGCTCGCCGCACAATGACCCCAAGGCCGTAGGACAGTTGCACGGTCTGAATAACGCCACAGGACTCGCCGATCTGACTCTGGCTGTGCTCGAAGGCGTGGCCTACTCTTTTCGTGACGCGATGGACGCCCTGCGCGAAGCTGGTACCGGTATCACTGAAATTTCATTGATTGGCGGCGGTGCGCGCTCCCCGATGTGGCGACAACTGTTGGCTGACACCCTCGAGGTGCCGCTCACCTATCGCACCGACGGAGAAGCGGGACCGGCTTTCGGAGCCGCACGTCTGGCGATGATCGGCAGTCAATCCGGCGAACTGGAAGCAACGATCGCCCGCGTTTGCCAACCACCGCAGTCGGCATCCCGTCATCAGCCGCGCACCGGGCGCAGCGGTTACCATCGGCAAAAGCTGGCGCGATTCCGCAAACTCTACGAGCTGACCAAATGTGGGCTATAAGAGATCAATTGATTTTGTCCGGCACTCTACCCTGCTAAGAGGTGCCGCACCCACCTAGTCCAAATCTGACAGTGCTGCCGTGATGCTGGCGATTGTGCGTCAAAAAATGGCGCAACGAGAGTCTGCGCTCACGCGGTTGCCACCGGGAGACAGCTTCGCGTGGTTAGGCGCTCATGCGACCTGAGATGACTTCAGAGAAGTGCTTTGGTCAACGAGGAAACGCAATGACAGGGGCAAGCTGGCCGCACCGATGGCCCGTGCATGATGGCCGACGGTGCCTTCCCGGACCTCGGGCGCTTCGATGCCGGTGAAGTCAAGTTCCGGCAAGTAGCGTTTTATCGCGGCGACAATGGCGGTGCGTACTTTTGATGGAAACCAGCCGTCGATAACGGCTGCTTCGAAATCAATCAATGACGCGCTGGCGACGATGGCGTGCGCGATCCCGCGTCCGGCGTTTTCGATCCACTCATTGAGTAATTCGCTGTCGACGTTCCATTGATCAGGCGAATCCCACAGCTCACTCGATATTCCACCTGCCGCGTCAATGGCGCGCGCCAACGTTGCGATGGAAGCGACTTCGATGAGCTGGCGGCTGTCGCCACCCGGGGTCGGCACAGGCATCGGCCCGAGAGCACCCGCGTTTCCGCTCGGGCCGGTGTAGAGACTGCCGTTGAGCACCACTCCACCGCCAATAAAGTATCCGATGTAGAAATAGAGGAAATTTCGCAGACCGGCTTTGCCGAACACGAGTTCCGCACCGCATGCCGCCGATGCGTCGTTTTGCAAATAGACCGGGAAAGGACAGACTGCAGCAATTCGGGCTTTCATGTCGGTCGTTCTCCAGCTGTCCATCACTTGCCGCGGCGCGCCCACGGCTTCTGCCCAATTCCACAACTGGAATGGCATGCCGATGCCAAGACCGGCGATCCGGCCACGCTGGTCCTCTGGCAAATCGGCCACGATTTGCTCCAGCCCGTGGCGAACAAAATCCACGATGTCATCGGCTATCGGGTAGCGGTAGGTTCGGCGCACGTTGGCAATGACCGTACCGATTACATCGATTAATACCAGGTCGCTGCTTCGGCGGCCGAGTTTCAAACCGAAGAAAAGCGCGCCGCGGGGCACCAGTGACATGGGAATTGAAGGCTGTCCGACTTTGCCGCGTACCCGGTTGGGTTCGCCGCGCTGAAGCAGGCCGTCGGCCTCGAGTTGGCGCATGATGACGGACACAGTTTGCAGGGAAAGCCCCGTCATCCTTGCAATTGTGGTCTTGGTCAATGCCTTGTGGCGGCGAACGAGTGTCAGCACAAGCCGCTCGTTGTAGGCGCGCAAGCCGCTTTGGTTTGAGCCGCGATGCGAAGGATCAATAGTGGAATTGTCGAATTTCAACGATACGGCCTCACCTTGAAAACCAACCAGTGAGTGAAACGACTTTAGAAAGTCACTTCAACTTTCTGATTAATAGATACATCAGATGTCGTGTCGACAGCATTTGATGGTTTCCATAAGCGGCACAAAAGCCGCGGCAAGGCCAAAGGATGAAGCAGGTCTGTGGCGAAGTCAATTAGTAACTAAAGATGAGTTATTTATTGACAGTAACCGACGAACTGTGGTTTTCTATCGCCACAGCCGAATGACCACTACGCTTCGGCTTGTTTGCCGCGCCCACGCAGCGCGACAATACAAACCATAAATATAGGAGGAGCAACAAGTGAACACGTTAAGACCTCTGCTGGCCAAGACGATACTGGGTATCACCACCCTGCTCGCCGCAAACGCCGTAGCCGCCGCTGACATCGGTGCATGCCTGATCACCAAAACCGATACCAATCCGTTCTTCGTGAAAATGAAGGAAGGTGCCCTCGCCGCTGCAAAAGCCAACGGCATCAAGCTGCAGACATTCGCCGGCAAGATCGACGGCGACGTTGAGACCCAGGTCGCCGCAATCGAAACCTGCATCGCGTCTGGCGCAAACGGAATTCTGATCACACCTACCGATTCCCGTGCGTTAACACCGGTTGTGAAGCAGGCGCGCGATGCCGGGATACTCGTCATTGCACTGGATACGCCGTTCGAACCAGCGAGTGCTGCGGACGCAACGTTTGCAACCGACAACTTCAAGGCGGGCGAACTGATCGGACAGTGGGCCAGAAAAAAACTCGGCGCCGATGCCGCCAAGGCGCGAATCGCCCTCCTCGATCTAAACGCTTCGCAAGTCTCTGTCGACTACCTGCGTAACAATGGTTTCCTTAAGGGCTTCGGGGTCGACATCAAAAACCCGAAGCGTATCGGCGACGAAACCGACCCGCGCATCGTCGGCAATGATGTCACCAACGGCAATGAGGAAGGTGGCCGCATGGCGATGGAGAATCTGCTGCAGCGGGATCCCGATGTGAATGTCGTCTACACGATTAATGAGCCCGCTGCCGCCGGTGCCTATGAAGCCCTCAAGGCGTTCGGCAAGACGAAAGGTGTGCTGATCGTTTCGGTGGACGGCGGCTGCCCCGGCGTTCGAAATGTGCAGGAAGGCATTATCGGCGCGACTTCCATGCAGTTCCCGTTGCTGATGGCGTCGAAGGGTATAGACGCGATCAAGATGTGGGCCGAAACCGGCCAGAAGCCAAAGAACTCACCAGGTCTCGACTTCTTCAACACCGGAGTAGAACTGATTACGGATCAGCCCGTCAGCGGCCTTCCTTCCACTTCCTCCAGGGAAGGCCTCAAGAAGTGCTGGGGGTGACCGGCAACTCCGATTGATTCATCAGGGGTGACAAAGGTCACCCCGCTTTGCCACAAAAATAGATGCGGCCGCAATCACCTGCGGCCGCACGTCACGAACCGCGACCACATCACTCCTGTGGCGACGGGCGGCGGGAGGAGAACTGTTCATGAGCAGCAACGGCGAGACCACGAGCAGCAAACAGGACTTCGAGAAAGTAATTGACAAGGCGGACACGGCAGTGGCCGCCTTTGAGGAACACGATCGCACGCTGATCGACAAGGCGCAGCATTTCCTGCACGGCAATCCAACCATGGTACCGGTGATCGTGCTGATCATCAGCCTTGCGGTGTTCGGTGTTCTGGCCGGTGGCAAATTTTTCTCGGCTTTCAACTTGTCGCTGATCATGCAGCAGGTGTCGATTATCGGCATTCTTGCCGCAGCACAAAGCCTGGTGATTCTGACGGCGGGCATTGACCTTTCCGTAGC
>JBFKXV010000155.1:0-6375 GCA_041637935.1 Burkholderiales bacterium
GCGCAATATAGGCGTCGGTGTGGTGCGCGAGTGGATTGTGCTTCGAAGCCTGTCGAACAAGGTCGCGGTCGGCCGCGGCAGTGACATCGGCCTATCGTCCAATGCTATCGTCGTAGCCGATGTCTTTGTGCCGACCGGTGGTCGCAAAATGCCAACGTTCGCGCCGGAGGAGTGGACCGAGTGGGTTGAACCCAGGTTGACCCATGCACGCAAGCTTGGCGCGTTCGACATGATTCGCTGGAGCTGGAAACACCAGCGGACGAGTAATATGGTCGCGATCGGCGCATTCGTGTTGATTGTCGCTTGGCGTTGGCTCCACTGACCTTCTGATCCACACCTCAGATCGCCATTGCATCGCCGGCTACTTGCGATAACCAAACAACCAGTGACTGGTCACTGAACCGACGTTGCGAACGGTGTGTGAGGCATTTGCCGGAATCATCAATTCCTCGCCCGGCTCAGGCCGGTAGGTTTTGCCGCCGAACTCGAATTCGACATCACCGTCGATGACCATGACGAGTTCGTCGACATCATGAACGAAGTCAGCCCACACCTGTCCCGGCGAGTCGGTCCACACTTCAAAACTGAAGCCTCTTGAACGCCAGTCTGCTTCAATTCTGGTTGTGTCGAGTTGGGAAGTCATGTCGTCACAGCGTTTGAAAAAATAGTGACAAAGCGTCACGGGCGAACCGGGTGCAAGGAACCGCCCAGTCGTTTTTTCAATGTTATTCCGCGTCGATCCAGTATTCCACAGTATACGGATGCCGTGACATCCATACACGGGCCGCAACGTCCGGAGGCAGTTTCTCGACGCTGATCATATAGTCGAGTTCGGTGACCCATTTCACTGTCAACTCCATCCGTTCCAGGATTTCATAGATGTGCGTTGCAATCTTTCGCTTCGCTGATTTGTGAGCGACCAGCCAGGCAGTATCCGCTTCGCCGAGGATATTCCGGGGCTCCTCGAGAATACGCAGCTTCGCCACCTTGTTCAGGTATTGCGGTTGCCATAAAGGCATGACAAACCAATTCTGTGCCTCGATGTTTTCATTGAAGTAGGCAATCCAGTCCTGTGCCTTGCCGGGCGCGAGCTCGTAGCCGGCGTCAGGCAGTGCGTACTCTGCCATCAGCGTTTTTGAGCGCATCATCAGCCCGGAATCAGCTCCCGGGCCGCGAATGGTCTTTTGCATCTTCGCTGCCACCTCGGGTTTCGCCAGATCGGCGACGCTCTTGACCGCGGAAGCTGGGACATAATCGGGCACCGCCCAGAACAACTTCGCGTCGGAGTACAAGGGTGTTACCAGGGACAGGTTCTCTCCGTACTCCTCCCAATACTGCTGATGGGTATTCGGTAACCACGCCGCCACGAACAAATCGAACTCCCCGTCGGCGAGATACGGATACATGACGCTGTGCGGTCCGTTTTTCAGTACGACGTTATAACCGGAGCGTTCCAGCGCATGCTTGAACAATGCAGCGGTCGCCTCGTAGAAGGACAAGTTGACGTGTCCGATCACGATTGTTGCCGCGTGGACATTGGAGGCGATGAATAAAGTGGCTGACAACGCAGCGCAGCACAAGCGCGAAGCAAGCTTCATTGAATTGATCTCCCGTGGATTTCTAATGCGTAAATGTTGTTGTAGGGTAACGGCCTGTTTGGATGGCGCCCGGTCGCGCAGGTTCCCCGTTGTTCGATGTCACGTAAGTGGCTTCATGACCACTTTTTGATAACCCGGGCGCTGGCACAACCGGTCGAACCAGCTCTTCAGTGCCGCGTGTTGCGGACGCTCAATGGGCAGTGACATCCAGCGCCATATGGCGCAGCCCATCGGGATGTCGCCCATGGTGAACTGGTCGCCGGCAACGAAATCGCGATCCGACAGATGTGCGTCGAGATAACCGAGAACTTCGGCGGTGTGTGCATGAGCGCGCTTGATTGCCGCCTGATCACGCTGTTCGGGCGGTGTTCGCACCAGATTCCAGAACAAGGGCCGGCACGCAAGCCAGAACACCGAGTTCATCCAGTCCATCCAGCGGTCGGCATCGGCGCGCACCGCGAGGTCCTCCGGCCACAAGTTGCCGGCACTGTGCTTTGCAGTGAGATAACGCACTATCGAATTCGATTCCCATAACACCAGACCGTCGACTTCGACGGTAGGCACCAGACCGTTCGGATTCAGTGCCCGATACTGCGGCGTGTCAACGATGCCGAACTGGCCACCGGCGTTGACTCGTTCGTAGGCAATGTTGAGTTCTTCGCAAGTCCACATGACCTTCTCGACATTGACCGAATTGTTGCGTCCCCATATTTTCAGCATCTGTTGCCTCTACCTGGCGTTTTTCAGCTCGTCGAGGGTAGCGTCAATGAGCCGCCGCGAAATGCTGATGGTACTGGGCATTCTCTCCGGCAGTCGCTCAGGGCTGAACCAGGCTGCCGCCTCGATCTCACTGGGGTCGGGTGTGAGTTCGCCTTCCGCATAGTCAGCGTGAAATGCAATCATCAGGGAGTGGGGGAACGGCCACGGCTGGCTCGCGAAATAACGGATGTTCTTGACCTTGAGCCCAACCTCTTCGTCTACCTCGCGTGCGATCGTTTGCTCCAGCGTTTCCCCGGGCTCGGTGAATCCGGCCAGCGCGGAATACATGCCAGGTGGGAAATGCGGTGATCGTGCCAGCAGGAACTCCGGCCCGCGGCGCACCAGCACCATCACCGCCGGCGCGATCCGCGGATAGTGCAATTGCGCGCAGGATGGGCACACCCGTGAGTGTTCGCCATCTTTGAGCACCGTTTGTGTTCCGCAGCGTCCGCAAAACTGGTGAGAACGATCCCAGTCAACGATTTGAAATGCGCGCCCTGCCAGTGCAAACAGCGTATCGTCGAGTGCACCATATACGGCGCGCAAACCTGACCACTCCATACCTTGCGGTGGCGCAGTAGCGTCTCCGACTTCCGCAGCGAAACAGTGTTGTCCGCGCAGCTTGCCAAGGTATTGCTCGCGCAATGTCGCCAGCCCCAGCTGGCGCGGATCACGTACGGCCGGAACGCGGGCGCCTTTCTCATCGCGCGCAACCAGGATTTGGTTGCCAAGGTAGACGAACCACAACGCCGCCTCGTCGACACTTTCCGGCGCCGTATATGACGCGACGAACCCCTTCGGTGCGGAAAGGATCATCATGACTATTTACTCCGCAACTCGAGACGAGTATCCCTTGCGTGGGCAGCCGTGCGGCTCGTCAACGAGTATCCGCTGCGTACACCCCGCATCGATCAGCGCTTCTTGGGCATGTACATATCCGTGATAGAACCTTCCGCAATTTCGGCTGCAAAGAAGACCGTCTCGGACAATGTCGGGTGCGGATGAATGGTCAGTCCGATGTCCTCGGCATCGGCCCCCATCTCGAGCGCGAGTACCGTCTCGGCGATCAGTTCGCCGGCATTAGGTCCGACCATGCCGGCACCGACCAGACGCTTGTTGCTCTTGTCGAATAGAAGTTTGGTGACGCCTTCGTCGCGCGCGGTCGCCAGTGCACGTCCGCTCGCCGCCCACGGAAACGAGGCTTTCTCGACAGCGATGCCCTTTGCTTTGGCTTGCGTTTCAGTCAGTCCCATCCAGGCAATTTCCGGATCGGTGTAAGCGACCGAGGGAATGGTGCGTGCGTCAAACGCGACTTTGTGCCCGGCGATGACCTCTGCCGCGAGCTTGCCCTCATGGGTTGCCTTGTGCGCCAGCATTGGTTCGCCGACGATGTCGCCGATGGCATAGATGTTGGACACATTGGTGCGCATCTGGTTGTCAACCGGGATGAAACCGCGATCATCGACATTGACGCCGGCGAATTCGGCACCGATCTGCTTGCCATTTGGCCGTCGGCCGACAGCGAGCAAAACGCGATCGTAAACCTGCGGCTCAGGTGCATTGTCGCCTTCGAATGTGGCCTTCAGTCCGCTTTTCTGTGCCGTGAGCGAAGTCAACTTGGTCTTTACGTAAATGCCTTCATAGCGCTTTTCGAGACGCTTTTGCAGCGGCCGGACGAGATCGCGATCGGCCCCGGGAATCAAACCGTCAAGAAGCTCGACGACCGATATCTTGGTGCCGAGTGCGTCATACACCGTGGCCATTTCCAGACCGATGATCCCGCCCCCGATCACAAGCATGCGTTTAGGTAACTCGGTGAGCTTCAGCGCATCGGTCGAATCCATCAAACGCGAATCGTCGTAGGGCAAATCGGGGATGCGCGCAACCTCCGAACCTGCTGCAATGATTGCCGAGTCGAACGAAACTTTCTTGTTACCCTCGTTCGTCTGCACTTCGATCATTCGCGGCGAGACAAATTTTCCAACGCCGTTGACGACTTGCACTTTGCGCTGTTTGGCAAGACCCGCAAGTCCTCGCGTCAGTCGCTCGACGACACCGTTTTTCCAGTTGCGTAATTTTTCGACTTCGATTTTCGGCTTCGGAAATGCGACGCCCAACTCGGTCATTTCCTCTGCTTCGGAAATCACGCGCGCAGCATGCAGTAACGCTTTGGAGGGAATGCAGCCGACATTCAGACACACGCCGCCGAGCGAATCGTAGCGCTCGATCAACACCACCTTCAATCCGAGATCGGCAGCGCGGAACGCGGCGGTATATCCGCCTGGCCCGGAACCAAGCACCACCACCTGGCCGTGGATATCGCCTTTGTCTCCCTCCGCCAGTGGCGCGACGGCAGCCGGCTGCGACGGCACTGCTTGTTCTGGCTCGGTCTGCTTCTGCGCCGCTGGTTTGGACTCGGCAGGTGCGGCCGTTGCCGCCGGCGCTGGTTGCGCGGGTTTTGTGTCGGGCGCAGGTTTCGACTCAGTCGCCGCGCCGGCGGCGGCATCCAGTGTCAGGATCAGACTGCCTTCGGAGACTTTGTCGTCGACTTGAACTTTCAGCTCCTTGATCGTGCCGGCTTCCGGTGATGGCACGTCCATGGTTGCTTTGTCCGATTCCAGCGTGACCAGCGAATCTTCTTTTTCAACGCGATCGCCCGGCTGAACGAGAATCTCGATGACGGGAACGTCCTTGAAATCGCCGATGTCCGGGACTTTTACCTCAATCAGTGGCATATCGTGTTTTCTTCTAGCGCTAGTTGATCAAAAAAAACAGTCACACAGCAGGCTCGCATGAGGCTACATGCTCGACAGCTTAGCAGTCTACCCGCAGTTGTTTCTAGAGGTAGGACCCTCACGCATGCGGCACGCAGAAGGTAATGATGCCGCACCTGGCGCCGGCGTTTGTTAAATTGGCTGAATGATGTCGCTTAATGCTTGTGCGTCAGGAGCGAATATGTCCGTCGCCCAGCACGATCCACTTTAGCGAAGTCAGCCCTTCGAGACCGACCGGGCCGCGCGCGTGCAGCTTGTCGGTTGCAATGCCGATCTCGGCTCCAAGGCCATACTCGTAGCCATCGGCAAATCGCGTTGAGGCGTTGACCATAACCGAACTGGAATCGACTTCCCGCAGAAAGCGTCGTGCCCGGGTCCAGTCTTCGGTGACGATCGTGTCGGTATGCTGCGAGCCATACTGAGCGATGTGGTCTATCGCCTGATCGATTCCGTCGACGATGCGAATTGCCAGTATTGGCGCCAAATACTCCTCGTACCAGTCTTCCTCGGTGGCGTTTTTCATGCCGGCAACGATCGCAGTGGCTGCCGCGTCACCGCGTAGTTCGACACCCTTTTCGGTGTAGATCTTCGCCAGCGGCGGCAGGACTGCGGCTGCGATGTCTTTGTGCACCAGCAGCGTCTCCATTGTGTTGCAGGTACCGAAACGCTGCGTTTTGGCGTTGTCGGCAATTCGCACCGCTTTGTCAGTGTCGGCACGATCATCGATGTAAACGTGGCACACGCCGTGTAAATGCTTGAGTACCGGTATGCGCGCTTCATTGCTGATGCGCTCAATCAGTCCTTTGCCGCCGCGCGGTACGATGATGTCGACGTAATCGCGCAACGTAATCAATTCGCCGACCGCCGCACGATCGGTGGTCTCAATCACTTGCACCGCATGCTCGGGTAGTCCCGCCGCGCGCAAACCCTCGTGCACGCAGGCGCCGATTGCCTTGTTTGAGTGAATCGCTTCGGAACCGCCACGAAGAATTGCCGCGTTGCCGGCTTTCAGGCACAAACCTGCCGCGTCGGCAGTGACGTTCGGGCGCGACTCGTAGATGATGCCGATCACGCCGAGTGGTACGCGCATATGTCCTACCTGAATGCCCGTCGGGCGGAATCGCACGTTACTGATTTCGCCTACCGGGTCGGGCAACTGCGCGATCTGGTGCAACCCGTCTGCCATGGATGCAATGCGGCTGTCGTCCAGTGTTAACCGGTCAACCAGCGCGTCCTCGAGTTCC
>JBFKXV010000156.1:0-6331 GCA_041637935.1 Burkholderiales bacterium
CATCGACGGCGCCGGCGAAGCGCTCGCGGATTTCGGCATCCACTTGCGGATTCTTCTTCCACCATATTTTGGCGCACTGCTCAGCGACCTCGAGATCATCAGTTGCCGTTCCAAACCAGAACCGCAGAATCGATTCCATGTTCTCCATTGTTACCCCCGACGTGCCAATCTGCGACCAGCGCCCGGAAAAGCGGCACGCCGCAAGCTTATGCACAGTGCCACATTTTTTATGGCGCCCGTTTTCTGATGGCGCCAGTCTTCTGACGACGCCAGTATTTTCAAAGCGCCAGTTTTCTGATGACGCCAGTATTTCCAATGCGCGATGACTTTCTCAATTGCACCACTCTTATCCAGAATGCTGATAGATTGCTAAACTAATGCCAATCTGAATTTATAACAAACATCGGCCCAGCCATGCGAGATCCGCTGTCGTGCGTGACGCACCGCAAGCGAGGCGCGCAGCGGCATCGCCTGACAGGAGAATGATAACCGTGACCACTTTTGCCCTTGGTCGGCAGCCACTTTCCGGCCCGATCTCTTTTCTCGCTTGTGCTGCCTTGCTCTTGTTTGGGTTTGCTGCAAACACCTTCGCGCACGGGGTAACGCTCAAGTATCAGGACACCCAGCCGGCAAATTCGGTATTTGTCGCGGACTTTCTCGAACCTTGGGCGCGCAAGATATACGACGAATCCGGCGGCAGAATCAGCCTGCAAATCGCACCTCGGAATTCGGCGAGTGAAACAATCGACTTGTTTCAGGTGGTGCAAGACCGCAGTGCTGATATCGTCTGGATGGACCTGCAGCAACCGGGTGCATCTTTTCCGAGATTCAGCGTGTTTGCTCTGGCACTCGACGGTACCAGTTCGGAGGGCTCGAGCCAGGCTTTGTGGTGGTGGGTCGACATGAATGACCTCGCTTTCCGCGAGTTCAACGAGATGCGTGTACTCGCCGCGAGTCGTCACGACGCACCGGTATTTCACATGCGTGACAGACCGGTATCGTCGCTGTCAGACCTGAAAGATACGCGTATCGCCATACCGAACCCGGACGCTGTTCGGTTCCTGACCGCACTCGGTGCGCAGCCGGTCGTCACCAACAACTCCGACATGCGCGCAGCACTCGGGCAATCAAATGTCGACGGCGTGCTGTTATCCTGGAGCAGCCTGGCAGCTCTAGGCCTGGAGGAACTGGTCACGTCACACGCCGAAGCGCCGGCGAATGCGCCATGGCCTTATGCCGAGGTCTCGGTTCTACTGATGAATCCGAACGCTTATCGCGGGCTGATCGACGACCTCAAAGAAGTGATGCGAGCCAACAGCGGCAGCGACGCATCGGCGCAGATCGGCAAAGCTTTCGATCAAGGCGCCGACGCTGCGCGTAAACGCGCCGCCCAGCGTGGCACGACTGTCAGCACGCTGCCCGACACTGATCTCGACAAATGGCGCGACGCTGCCAGCGCCGCAGTCAACGTAGGCGTCGGAATTCTGGACGCAAAGGGTCTGAAGGGACAACGTATGGTCACCAAGGCACGCGCCCTGATCGCCGAACACGATCCGGCAAATTAACGCGACCGCAGCGGATCACCATTTGCCGGATACGAACTCGGCTTCTTCGCCCCCGGGCCAGGGCGGCATCGTTACCGCCGCAATACGTAATGGCTCGGCGCCTTCGCAGCGGAACTGAAAGGTGGTGCCGAGCGGTACCGAAACACATGTACCAGTTTCGAGTTGAACGATGCTCTGCTGTTCGTTTTGCTGCCGCCACATCAGGCCGCGTCCCGACAGAACCAACCAGATTTCCGCAACACTGCGATGTCTGACTGCCCGCGATACCTGCCCGGGATCGAGTTCAAACTGAGCCATTGATCCTGAATCGAGTGACAACAGCGCACGGACCCGCGATCCGTCGGGGGCACGCTCTTCACTCGCCTGATCAATGCGTGCGGTGTCATACCGTTTCATCATCTGCCCTTACTGCGGGGTTATGTGCACCATCGGGACATTGCCCGGTGTTTTTTTGCTGCGACGCGCCCTGCCAGCCTTGCTCGCCTGCGCTGCAGCAACGATGGTAGAACAGATCGCTTGCGGCAGTATGCGATGCGGACTCGCTTGTGTTTTACCTCGGTTTGGTTTGCGCATAACAGCAGCTCGTCGGCGTGGTGCAGATGCTGCGCCGCGGCACACGCGCGCCTGTATTGCAACCTGTGGCGAGCCGCATATACTGACACAAGCACGTCAAATAACCAGTAAAACGCCGCAAAATCGGGAGGATGCACACGATGGGAAGTTTCGATACCCAGCATATTCGCACCATCGGGCTGGTCGGACAGGGAGGAGCGGGCAAAACCATACTGATTGAAAGCCTTCTCGAACGCAGCGGGGCGATCGGGGCGGCCGGCGCCGTCGAGCGCGGCTCCACCGTCTGTGACTACGATGCGCGGGAGAAGGAGCACGGCCACTCGGTCAAGCTCGCGGTCGCTAACGTTATCCACGACGACACACTGATTTATCTGATTGACACACCCGGTTACCTGGACTTCGTCGGTCAATCGTTGCCGGCATTGTCCGCCGTCGAGACCGCAGCAATTGTCATCAATGCCCCGTCCGGAGTGGAACTGATGACGCGGCGCATGATGGAATGGGCCAAGTCGCGCGACCTGTGCCGCATGATCATCATCAACCGCATCGACGCCGAGGGTGTCGATCTGCCGAAACTGCTAAAGGATATTCAGGCCGAGTTCGGTTCTGAATGCCTTCCCATCAATCTTCCGGCAAACAACGGCACTGAAGTCGTCGACTGTTTCTTTCAGCCTGAAGGCGATTCCGATCTGATGCCTGTTGCGGAGGCGCACACGGCACTGGTCGATCAGGTGGTCGAGGTTGATGAGGAACTGATGACGCTCTACCTCGAACAGGGCGATGTCAAACCCGAGCAATTGCACGAACCATTCGAACGCGCCATGCGCGAAGGTCATTTGGTGCCAGTGTGTTTCGCCTCTGCGCGCACCGGCGCCGGCATGGATCTTTTGCTGAACGCGTTTTCGAAATTGATGCCGAATCCATCCGAAGGTAACCCCCCACATTTCCTGCGCGGTGAAGGCGCCGAGGCCGAGCCTTTTCACTCCGAACCGGATCCGGCAAAACATGTTCTGGCGCATGTCTTCAAGGTAGAAATCGATCCGTTCATCGGCAAGCTGGGCGTATTCCGTGTCCACCAGGGAACTGTCACGCCGAACACCCAGCTGTTCATCGGTGATGCCCGCAAACCGTTCAAGGTGTCTCATCTGTATCGTCTGCAGGGCAAGGAGCACGTTGAAATCGACCAGGCAGTACCCGGTGACATTGTCGCCGTCGCCAAAGTCGACGACATTCATTTCGATGCGGTGCTGCACGATGCACAGGAAGACAGCCACATTCATCTCAAGCCGCTCGACTTCCCGCAACCGGTGTTCGGTCTGGCCCTCGAAGCAACGCGACACGGTGATGAGCAAAAGATGGCCGATGTGCTGCATCGCATGAGTTCGGAAGACCCGACTTTAAAAATTGAACACGACACGACACTCAATGAAACGGTGCTGCGCGGCCTGGGCGACCTGCATTTGCGTCTGACCATGGAAAAGATGGAAAAGACCTTCGGGTTGCAGCTTGCTACCCGACCGCCGCGTATCCCCTACCGCGAAACAATCAGAGCCACAGCGCAAGGGCATTGCCGTCACAAGAAACAGACCGGCGGTGCTGGCCAGTTCGGTGAGGTGTATCTGCGCATCGCACCGCTCGAACGCGGTAGCGGTTTTCAGTTTGTCGACGAGAGCAAGGGTGGCGTCATCCCGAACCAGTTTATTCCGGCGGTCGAAAAAGGCGTTCGCTCCGTGCTGGAATCCGGACCGCTGTCAGGCCACAAAATGCAGGATGTTAAAGTCACCGTATACGACGGAAAACATCACAGTGTTGACTCCAAAGAGGTGGCTTTTGTCGCCGCCGGCCGCAAAGCATTTATTAGCGCAGTAGGAAAGGCCAAGCCCGTCGTTCTGGAACCGATTGTAGACATTGAGGTGATGGTACCGCAGGAGGCGATTGGTGATATCAGCGGTGATCTCGCTTCGCGACGCGGGCAGGTCAGTGGCAACGACGCGCTGTCCGGCGGCATGATGAAACTGACCGGCAAGGTACCCCTCGCCGAGCTCGATAACTACCAATCGCGCCTGAAATCAATTACCGGTGGCGCAGGATCGTATGCGATCCAATTCAGCCATTACGAGCAAGTGCCGCCCAACGTTCAGCAGCAACTTGTGTCGGAACACAAACCAGCGCAAGAGGACTGAATCGTTGTCAAGCCAAGGAATCAACGTCGCGTCTCGCGTGTGTACGTCTACGTTGGGCACAGCAACACGAGTCGCTTTGCGACGCCATCCTGGCGATGCGATGTTGCAGACCGAGGCCACTGCCACGCTTTGCAAAGATCCGTTATTTCGGTCCATACCCATCCCTTTTTAAGGAGGTTGCGAGCCATGTTGCGCTTCTTTACCACCGCGTTGTGTCTACTTATATCCGCAAGCGCGTTTGCCGATGGACCAGGCGTAATTGTCAAGGCGGGAACGTTGGGTGCCGGTCTGGATATTGGCTGGGCATTGAATGAATCTTTTGGTACGCGCCTTTCGATCAATGGTTACAGCACTGATGACACCTTTACCGAAAGCGATATCGAGTATAAAGCGGACCTTGATCTCGCCACTGCAGGTTTGTTACTCGACTGGCATCCGTTTCGAGGCGTTTTCCGGCTAACGGCAGGCGCATATGCAAACAAGAACGAACTTTCCGCGACAGCTCAAGCGACCAGCGGCACTTTCGTGATCAACGGTGTGACTTACAACGCGTCCGACGTTGGCTCTCTGAACGGTTTGTTCGAGTTCGACAGCGTTTCGCCCTACGTCGGGTTCGGATTCGGCCGGATGTGGAAATCTGGCTTCAAGATCACTGGCGACATCGGTGTGCTGTACCAGAAGCCTGATGTCCGGTTGACCGTCGTATGCGGCGTGGGCCTGCCGGCGCCGACGTGCGCCCAGCTGCAGTCCGACGTTGCCGCCGAACAGACGCAACTAAGCGACGAACTGGACGACTACCGTTTCTACCCGGTGGTTGCAATCGGCTTGGGTTGGGTCTTCTAATGCCCTGTGAAACAGTAATTGCATTCAACATTTGCCAGGGAACGACATGCGACACACAACAACGAAAGAGTTTGCTTGGGACTTCTGCAAGTCGCGCGTAGAGTAAACTAGACGTTATGAACCTCGAACGAATCACTGTCGAATTCATGGCCGAAGATGATCGGCTGCTGGTGCACGTGTATTTCTCGGGATCGGCGGAAATCATGTTCTGGATGACGCGTCGACTGGTCAAGCGCTTCTGGCCGGTGTTGCTGCAAATGGCGCAGTCGCGACCGGAAATCCAGTCGCAGGCCAGCCCGGAGGCACGCAAGGCACTGCTCGGGCTGGAGCACGAAAAAGCACTCAAACAGGTGCAGTTCTCGAAAGCAACCAAGGAACCGGAACGCGAACACCCTCTCGGCGAAACACCCTTTCTGGTAACCCGGATACGGGCGCGGCGCAAGGAAAAGGGCCAGACCATACTCTCGATGCTGCCCAGTCAGGGCAACGGCCTCGACTTGTCACTCGGAGAGAACCTGCTGCACGGACTGATGAAGCTGATCAAGGATGCGGCAACCAAGGCCGAATGGGATCTGAATCTGGAAGTCCCGGCACTGACCGCAGTACGGGTCGACGACACGCCGGCAGAACGTACATTAAACTAGTAGTCGAACCCACGCCGATTCGCCCCGGCATCGCGCCGCTCGCGTGCGGACGACCGCTCGGGCGAAACTCCGACTCACATCACCGATCATGATTTCCGCAACGCAGGCACTACGTGCCGATGCCAAGATAATCGGTCTCGTCGGGCTCGGCCACGGCACGTCGCATTTTTTTCACTTGCTTCTTGCGCCGTTGTTCCCGTGGCTGAAGGATGCGTTCGGTCTGAGCTACGCCGAGCTGGGCCTGCTGATGACGGTGTTTTTCATTGTCTCGGGCGTGGGTCAGGCAGCTGCCGGCTTTGTCGTCGACCGTATTGGCGCGCTTCCCGTTTTACTCGGCGGTCTGGCTTTGTTGTGCATATCTGCGCTGGGACTGGCCGCGAGCAACAGCTACATAGCGCTGATGCTATTTGCTGCGGTAGCTGGTGCCGGCAACAGCGTATTTCATCCCGCTGATTTCACCTTATTGAACCGACGTGTCAGCACATCGCGGCTGGGTCACGCTTTCAGCGTGCACGGATTGTCC
>JBFKXV010000157.1:0-6316 GCA_041637935.1 Burkholderiales bacterium
AGCATCGCCAGACAGGCGTCAACCACTTCACCAAGATTATGTGGCGGGATGTTGGTTGCCATGCCGACCGCGATCCCGGACGAGCCATTGACCAGCAGGTTCGGTATTTTCGCTGGCAGAACAAGCGGCTCCAGCTCCTTGCCGTCATAATTTGGGCCAAAATCGACGGTTTCCTTGTCGATGTCGGCGAGCAACTCGGCGGCGATGCGTGCCAAACGGCATTCTGTGTATCGCATCGCGGCCGCATTATCGCCATCGACCGAGCCGAAGTTGCCCTGCCCGTCGATAAGCATGTAGCGCAAACTGAAGTCCTGCGCCATCCGCACCAGCGTGTCATAAATCGCCGAGTCGCCATGCGGATGGAATTTACCCATGACATCGCCGACCACGCGGGCACATTTCACGTAGGGCCGGTTCCACAGGTTGTTGCCCTCGTACATCGAGAACAGAATGCGACGGTGCACCGGCTTGAGGCCGTCGCGCACGTCAGGCAAGGCCCGGCCAACGATCACGCTCATGGCGTAATCGAGATAAGAGCGCCGCATCTCCTCTTCGAGGCTGATCGGCAGCGTTTCTTTTGCGAACTGCTCCATTGGAAA
Source organism: Burkholderiales bacterium (assembly GCA_041637935.1). Taxonomy (GTDB): domain Bacteria; phylum Pseudomonadota; class Gammaproteobacteria; order Burkholderiales; family Eutrophovitaceae; genus SG8-40. Next base: position 600 of record JBFKXV010000157.1, read on the forward strand.
AATTTTGTCGATTTAGCCTGAACGGCGCGCCGACGTCGTCGTGGATCGGCGACAATGCACCACCTTATCGATGGCGCATTTGAGGCCGCCTCGTGGCGATAACCTTCTGAGGCAAAGCGAAAAAGTGTAAAGATACCACACCGCATCAAGGGTAAGCGAGATGGGGGCTGTATATTTATTGCTTAATCCACGCGTCATGCGCGAAAAGTGTGTCAGCCAGGCTGTTCGACATCTGCCTGGCAATCGTGTTGTATCGGCCACGGCAGTCAGGCGATAATCTCACCTGTATGACACCCTACGAATTTATATGCCATCTTTTAACTCAACGGAGACTTTTGGGATGCAACGAAAAGCGAATCGTTTGATGCTGCTGTTGATCGGCACCGCACTGGCGGCGTGTCAAGCGACGACAGAGCAAAGCAGTTCTGGAACTGAGGAGGCGTTCTACGACATCCCTCCTTCCACGGTTGACACTCCGCCGCCCGAGCCTGACCCGATTCAGTACACCGAAGCTGATCTGGACGTCGGCGATCTCGGCCCGATCGACTACGCCGAAGAAACTGTGACCTACGACGAGGAGAGCTTCGGCGGGACCGATTCCGGTGTCAGTGAGCCGGAGGAATATTACGACTACACGCCGGACACCATCGAGTACGACGAAGAGATGCTCGCCGACGCCGATACCGGCGTGAGCGACCCAAGCGGGATGTCGGTTGAACCTCCGCAGGATGTAATGGAATTCCCGGTCACGAGCTATGAGGTTACCGATGAGCCCGAGGTAGGCGATCTGGGTGCAATCGAGCAACCGACCGAAACGCTGAGCTACGCGGAAGAGTATGTTCCGGACAGCGGAACCGGGGTGTCGGAGCCCGAGGAATACGTCATGGAAGAGGAAGTGCCTGAACTGGGTCCGGTCGCGGCCGCGGACGAGACACTCAGCTTTGACGAAGAGCCTCTCTACCAGGAGGAATCAGTCGGTGACGTGACTTCCTATGAGTCAGTTACGGTCAATGCCGAAGCCCAGCCATTGTTCGAGTTTGACCGTACGGAAGTCCGGATGGACGAGCAGTGGAAGCTGGAGAGCTTCGTCACAGAACTGACTGGCGCCGATTTCGAGACCGTATGGGTGGTTGGCCATGCCGATCGCATTGGCACGGTTGAGTACAACCAGGACCTGTCGGAGCGGCGCGCCAGCTCGGTCAAGGCGTTCCTGGTCAAACTTGGCATTTCCGATGACAAGATCAGCACCTCCGGTCGCAGTGAGCTGATGCCGGTTACCAGCGAAATCGAATGCCAGGGAATGAAGGGCCAGGACTTGATCCAGTGTTTCCAGCCGGATCGCCGGGTCGAAGTGTCGGTCAGCGCCGAAGTCGTCCAGGAGGTAATGAACTGAGCGCGGCGCAATACCTGATACGCTTAAACAAATACACAATCCATTGAAACTGAAGCCCTGCTCATGCAGGGCTTTTTTTTGTACCCTCCCGGTTCCCAGCCATGCAAAGCGCACCTGAGATCGACCTACTTATTGAAGCCGACTGGCTGCTGCCAGTCGAGCCGGCCGACGTCATTCTTGAAAACCACGCGGTTGCGATTGATGCCGGCCGCATTGTTGAGGTACTGCCTGTCAGAGACGCGGCGCAGCGTTTTCGTCCCCGTTCCAGGAAACGACTCGATGGCCACATTTTGATTCCGGGCCTGGTCAACCTTCACACTCACGCGGCGATGTCGCTGTTTCGCGGACTGGCCGATGACCTGGCGTTGATGGACTGGTTATCGAAACACATCTGGCCGGCCGAGGCACGGCATGTCTCGGAGCAGTTCATCTACGATGGCACCTTGCTCGCTTGCACGGAAATGCTCAAGAGCGGCGTCACTTGCTTCAACGACATGTATTTTTTCCCGGAGCAGGCGGGACGCGCCGCGCTCGACGTCGGCATGCGCGCCTGTCTGGGTATCGTTGTAATTGAGTTCCCCACCCCGTACGCAAGTGACGCGCAGGATTATCTGCGCAAAGGACTTGCGGCGCGCGATCGCCTCAAGAGCGAAGAACTGATGAGCTTCTGCATGGCACCGCATGCGCCATACACCGTCACGGACGGCAGTTTTGAACAGGTGGCCACCCTTGCAGAGCAACTCGATCTGCCAATTCATGTTCATTTACACGAAACCGAGAATGAAATAGCCGATCACGTCAAGCAGTACGGCGTGCGCCCGCTGCAAAGAATGCAGCGGCTCGGGCTGCTCGGTCCGCGTCTGATTGCAGTCCACGCAATCCATCTTGATGACATGGAAATCGCGCAGATGGCGCTACAGGGTTGCTCCGTCGCCCACTGCCCGGCCTCAAACTTGAAGCTGGCGAGTGGCTTCGCGCGTATTGGTAATCTACTTCAGGCAGGCGTGAATATCGGTATCGGAACCGACGGCGCCGCAAGCAACAACCGTCTCGATATCCTCGGCGAACTTCGGCTGGCAGCGCTGGTCTCAAAATCGCAAAGCGGTAACGCCGAAACGTTGTCGGCACATGCGGCACTGCGCATGGCTACCCTCAATGGTGCACAGGCACTCGGTATGGACCATCACACTGGCTCTATCAAGCAAGACAAATGCGCCGACCTGACGGCAATCAACCTGGCCGATTCGCTGGAACTCGCGCCGTGTTACGACCCGGCCTCCCACCTCGTCTATGCTGCCGGGCGTGAACACGTTACTCACGTATGGGTGCAGGGTAAAGAGGTCGTCACCAATGGTCAGCTCAATGATGTTGACCAGCAACAACTGCTCGCCAAGGCGCGTTCCTGGCAGCGTCAAATCAAAGCAACAGATTAATTCAACCCAGGCACTTTTTTACTAATGATAAACGTCGACCCGGCCGAGCTGAACAAATTCAATGAGTTGGCACACCGATGGTGGGACCCGAACAGTGAATTCAAGCCGCTGCACGACATCAATCCACTGCGGCTCGAGTATATTGATTCGTTGATTGGTCTTGATGGCAAGCGCGTTCTCGATGTCGGTTGTGGCGGCGGCATACTGGCCGAGGCGATGGCGAGTCGTGGCGCTGACGTGACCGGCATCGATCTTGGCGATAAAGGGCTCAAGGTCGCACAGATACACCTGCTCGAAAGCGGCCTGTCGGTCGAGTACCGACACGTGTCTGCCGAGGAACTGGCGCAAGAACAGCCCGGCCGCTATGACATCGTGACGTGCATGGAAATGCTAGAGCACGTGCCGGACCCGGCGATCACCGTGAGAGCGTGCGCCGAGCTCGTAAGGCCAGGTGGCTGGTGCGTATTTGCCACCATCAACCGCACCGCCAAGGCGTATCTGTTTGCCATCATCGGTGCAGAATATGTGCTAAAACTGCTTCCCAAAGGAACGCACGATTACAGCAAGTTGATTCGGCCATCGGAGCTGGCGCGCGATTGTCGCAGTGCCGGACTCGAAACGCAGTCAACGATTGGCATGAGCTACAACCCGGTGACGAAAAAGTACGGGCTGGGGAACGATATTTCAGTCAACTATATATTGTGTGCTCGAAAATCGGATTAATATATGCGTAAATAGGGAGAAATAACCGTTAGGAGGAGTTATTAAAATGAAGAACATTAGAATTGCGAGTGTGCTGGCCGTTACGTTGGTTGCGTTCGCTCAGGGCTGCGCGCTCAAGCCGCAAAACGTGCAACTGGAACCGGACGTCGGTTACGCTGGTGAGGCGTCGCCTTCCGAGATCCTGATCGGGTTCTCGGTGGCCGATGGCCGCACGGCCAAGAAACTGGGCGAGGTCGGCGATGCGCATCAGAGAAAGGTGGACGTGACGGTTGACAAGGACTTCGTTCCAGCGCTGTCCGACCGCCTCGCCGCCGGCATCGAAAAGCGCGGTTTTATGGTCGCCTCGGACAACCCTTCAGTCAACCGAACGCTCACCGTCAAGGTCAACAATTTGACTTTCAACTCGTCCAAGACGCCGCTGGCTTTCAGGACCGAACTCGAGGCGGAGGTGGTAGCGGTTGCGTCCACCGACAGCGGCCTTTACGAGCGCGTCTATGTGGTACGCACATACCAGGATACGGCCGGCCCTCCGTATGAGAAGCAAACCACGAGGCTGGTCAACAAGGCGATGTCGCAAGCGTTGACTGCGGTCATGAACGACGACAAGTTGTTCGAGATGCTGACGCGCTGAACCTGGTAGACCCTTTACCACCGACAACGGCCGGCGCGTCCGGCCGTTTATTTGTGCGCAAAACCAATTCACACTGATACTGGTCGATAGTCGTAATCAACCACATGAGGAGCTCGGAGATGAACTCAATCAGAATCGCTGGCGCGCTGGCAGCCGTTCTGGCACTAGTGATACAGGGCTGCGCGCTCAAGCCGCAATACCTGCACCTGGACCCGGATGTCATGTATTCGGGAGAGCCCACGACGACTGAGACACTGATTGGATTTTCGGTAGCCGATGCACGCCCATCCAAGAAACTGGGCAAAGTTGGCGACCCCAACAAGGAACTGGTGGATGTGTCGCTTGAAGAGGACTTCGTACCCCTCATCACCGAGCGGCTAACCACTGGCATCGAAAAGCGCGGCTTCAGCGTGGTTCCGTGGAGTCCCTCCATCACTCGCGCGCTCGAAGTCAGAATCGACAGTCTGGTGCTGAACTCGGTAAAGACACCGGTCACGTTTGAGACCGAACTCAGGGCAGAGGTAACCGCGGCCGCGTCTAACGAACGAGAGCGCTACGAGCGCGTCTACTACGTGCGCAGTTATCAGGAAACGGCGGGCCCGCCCTACGAGAGGCACAGTAACAAGTTGGTCAATCAGGCCATTTCGCAAGCGTTGACCGAGGTGCTCAAAGACGACAAGCTATTCGAGATGCTGGCGCGCTAAGCCACGGGATCCCGCCCCACTCACGGCCATCGCGCCAGGCCGGTGGGTCGCGCGACGCGTGTTATTCCGGCGAGAAATCCGCAACGACACCAACCACAAACGGATTCGAAGCTGCGGTCGTCGCCGAACCCCGTCGAGGTGCCATTGTCAAATTACACGTGGGTGAAAAAGCGTTGAAATTCACCCCTTTGCCGTTATTTTCCCGGTAAACTTGTAGTCTGGCATCTAGTCAGTAATGTGCTAATTGGGGGCGACCTGGTTTCGACGTGGGTTGCGAAGCAGTGTGGTGCATGCCAAGGTCCAGTCACCTTGTAAATCAGCTGGACAACGTATAGTCGCCAACGACGAACGTTACGCTCTAGCCGCTTAATACCGGCCAGACTCCGCACCGGTTCTCTCACGGGCCGGGCTGGGCAACCAGCAGCGGAGCCATATACGTGAGATCGTGCTGTCCGGGGTTACTTCGCTCAGCACTAAATTCAAGGTAACTCGCTGCATGTCAGCCCGTCGGTCGGCGGTCATGCGGTTAAATCAAACGGCCTGACTAAGCATGTAGTACCGCCTGTGGAGGGCTTGCGGACGCGGGTTCGATTCCCGCCGCCTCCACCAAATAAAAATGCCACCCTTGCGGTGGCATTTTTATTTGGTGACGGTGGTGCGGATGAGAACCCGCGTTGGGTTCGACCAGCGAGCATCGCTCGCGCAGGACGCCCGCAGGGCGGTCTCTCACGCAGTGAGAGATGGCTGGCTCGCGGAAGCAACGCGAGCCAGACACAATCCCGCCGCAACGCACACAACCACCCCCTCGGGTGGCTTTTTTTGTTTGGTGGTGG
>JBFKXV010000158.1:0-6304 GCA_041637935.1 Burkholderiales bacterium
AGTTCGATTCGGGCTACCGGAATGCCAAGTTGAATGGTTTGAATTACCGTGTCGACTGCGCCGGAGAGCGTGTCAAACGAGCACACCGCTGATGCCATTGCCTCGGGGATTCCGTACAAACGCAGCGTCACTTCAGTGATGATGCCGAGTGTGCCTTCCGAGCCAACGAAAACGCGAGTCAAATCGTAACCAGCGGCGGATTTGCGCGCGCGCCTGGAGGTCTTGATGATGCGGCCATCAGCCAGCACCACAGTCAACGCCAGTACGTTCTCGCGCATCGTGCCGTATCGAACCGCGTTGGTGCCGGATGCGCGAGTGGCCGCCATGCCGCCAAGTGATGCATCAGCCCCGGGATCAATGGGAAAAAACAGACCCTGGTCGCGGATGTACTCGTTGAGTTGCTTGCGCGTGACGCGCGCCTGAACGGTGCAGTCGAGATCCTCGGCGCTGACGCGCAGTACCTGGTCCAAATTCAACAGGTCGACGACAACGCCGCCGTGATGCGGAATCACATTGCCTTCGAGGCAGGTGCCGGTGCCATAAGCCACCACCGGTAGCTTGTGCCTGGCACAGATCTTCACGACTTCCGATACTTCTTCGGTGGTGTTGGGAAACACCACCGCGTCGGGCCGGTGCGGATGATGCCAGGACTCGTCCTTGCCATGTGTGTCGCGTACCGTCGCGTTGGTCGATACGCGGTCGCCAAGCAAGGCTTTTAGTTCGTCGGTCGCGGTACGTGTCTTTTCAGCCGCAAGGCTCATGGTCGTCCCCCATTTGATCCCGCATCATGCCGTAGCGCCGGCTAGGCTGTAGCCGGCCGGCCCACGCTATGGTGAACCGTTGCAGGCATATAAGACACAAATTCTAGCCGAATGCGGCTGCTAAAGGGCATGCGCAACCGAACCGCGAGCACAGGAACTTACCCTTTGAGCAGTTCGTGGTACGCCTTTGCGTCGAAACCGACCAGAATCTTGCTGCCGTGAACCAGCACTGGGCGCTTGATCAGGCTGGGTTGTTGCTGCATCAGCTGCTGTGCTTTTTTCTCATCTATATCCGCACGTTGCTCTTCACTCAGTTTTCGCCAAGTGGTGCCGCGTGTGTTCAGTAACTTTTCCCAGTCGACCTGCGATGTCCATGATTTGAGCATGGCCGCGTTTACGCCGACCTTTTTGTAGTCGTGGAATTCATAATCGATACCGTTATCCTTGAGCCACGCAAAGGCGCGTTTCATGGTGTCGCAGTTCGTGATGCCGTAGATTGTTGTCATTTCGGTGGCTTGTCTCCTCGAGGGTTGATTGTCGCATTTACCGATGTCAGTGTGGCGGCGGGTACTCAGCCAAGTCGCTACTTTGGCAATGCGAACAACCTCTGTTCGAACAACTATGGTTGATTTCGAAATAAAATTTAGTGGTTGCGCAGGTGGCTTGACTCAGGTCAACTGCGCTCCGAAACGCGCTCGCTAGTCTTGTTGGTTGTCCGTTCATTCAAGATCACTTCATTTCGGGAACAAGACATGAGAACACAAATAATTGCTTCCGCTGGCCGTAGTCTGGCTGTCGTTCTGGTACTGGTGGTGTTGCCAACCGCTGATGCTTTGGCGCAGGCAATGTCGCCGGGCTCCACTTTCCGCGACTGCGACCAATGTCCGGAGATGGTGGTGATTCCGGCTGGCGAGTTTGTCATGGGTTCGACGATCAAGGAAAGCGGCCATACCGACGAGAAACCGCAACGCACAGTTCGCTTCGCGCGTAATTTCGCGGTTAGCAAATCTGAGGTCACTTTCGATCAGTGGGATTCGTGTACTGCTGCCGGGCGTTGTCCCAAAGCCGACGACGATGGCTATGGCCGAGGCAACTATCCGGCGATCAACGTTTCCTGGAAGGATGTGCAGGGCTACGTGGCGTGGCTAAGCGAAGTCTCGGGCCACAACTATCGCCTGCTGAGCGAGGCCGAGTTCGAGTACGCCGCGCGTGGTGGTACCACCACGCCCTGGTTCTGGGGTGAAGCCGAAGCCAGCTGGGGTTCGGGCAAAGCCTGTGAGTTTGCAAACTTGCACGACGAGGCCGGCAAGGAAGTACACCCGATGTATGTATGGTCTCATCACAAGTGCAACGACGGTTACCCAGAGAATGCGCCGACTGCTCAGTACAAGCCGAATCCTTTCGGACTGCATGACATGCTCGGTAACGTGCGCGAATGGGTCGAGGACTGCCACCAGGAAGGCTACCAAGGCGCTCCGACGGATGGTTCAGTACGGGCGCACGGTGCTCCCTGCGAAAAAATGTGGGAAGGGATGTGCATGGACAACTTCGAAGACGGAACAGTGAAAGCCTCGGCCGGTGGCGAAGGCGCGTGCGAAAAGCGGGTGGTTCGCGGTGGCGCCTGGGTAGACGGCGCTTCGACGGCACGTTCGGCCTATCGCTACGCCGAGCCTGAGGATTTCCGCAATTATCAGGTCGGCTTTCGGGTTGCCCGCAGCCTGAAGTGAAGTGTCGCTGCTGTTCGCTAAGTGCGGGCAGCAGGAGGCTCGGAATCGGTTGCGCGCGCTTTACTGCACGGCGTAGCGTGCCACCGCCTCTTCGTCCCATTCCATACCGGCTCCCGGCCGGTCCGGAATCACGACGTGGCCATCCTTTACCTCGACCGGCTGTTTCAAAATCGCGCCGCCCCAGTCCATGTATTCCAGCCAGTGGCAGGTTGGTGTCACTGCCAGCAGGTGGCAACTGAACTCCGGAAACAGATGGCTCGACATATCGAGACTGTGCGCCTGCGCGAGCGCAGCGGCGCGTAGCCAGCCGGTGACCCCGCCGATGCGTTGCACATCGGGCATGTAGTACTCGCCGGCCTTCGCATCGATTGCTTTTTGCATTTCAAGGCTGTCGCGCAGGTTTTCACCGATTTGGATCGGCGTTTTTACTTCAGCAGCGATTTTCGCGTAGCCGGTGTAATCGTCATGGCGAACGGGTTCCTCGATCCAGTAAAGACCTTCGTCATCCAGCGCGCGGCCGCGCAAGATCGCCTCATTGACCGTCAATGACTGATTGAAGTCGCTCATCAGCAGAACATCGTCACCAATGCGTTTCTTCACGTTCCGAACTGCGGCGAGGTCTTGTTTGAAGTTGGGCCGGCCAATGCGGATTTTCAATGCATTGAACTTGCCCTCCGCGAGGAGCTGCTCGGCTTCATCGGCGACTTTGGCGGGATCCTGAATCCACAGACCGCAGCTGTTGTAGGCGCGAATCGGGCGCAGGTTACCGCCGAGTGATTGTGCCAGCGGCAGGTTGTGTGATTGTGCCAGTGCATCCCACGCCGCCATGTCCACGCCAGCCAGTGCCTGACCGAGGATGCCGTGCACGTCGAGAATGGTGAATTTTTTGCGCAGTTTCGCGTCGATTGTCACCGGTGCAACTTCATCTCCGCGCATCAGATCAGCCAGCGCCTCGACACACTGCACGGTTGGTTTGAGCATCGACGGCAGAAAAGCGAACAGATAACTGCGACCGGTGATGCCGCCGTCGGTTTCCAGGTCGATCAGCACCAGCGCCGCCTCATTGATCGGTCCGCTGGCCGACAGTGGCGGGCGTTTGATTGGCGCAGCCACGGCACGCGCGCGGATGTTGGTAACTTTTAGTGTCATTTGAGGTTTCCTTGACGATGTTTTTCACCACAAGACGCATAGAGCGTCAAAACATTCACCACGAAGGCGCGAAGACACAAAGGATGACGAAGATTTAGCTGCGTTTTACTTGCCGGGACTGTAATGACGTCATCGGGGACCGGGCAATATTCCGTAGTCCTTTGTGCGCCTTCGTACCTTTGCGACTTTGTGGTGCAGATTTTCTTTCCCGGATTTCTCTCTTTCTTTCTACTGCGATGCCTGCGTTGCTACAGACCAGACGGTTTCACGTTTGTGCTTCTGCCGGTCGGCCGTTGGCGAAAAGTTTCAGTGCAGCGTATACAAACTGGTTGGCGGGTGTTGGTATGCCGAGTTCCTTGCCCAGCTTCGCCACTGTGCCGGCCAGCCATGGCAGCTCCAGCCTGTTGCCACGTCGCAGGTCGCCGCACATCGAGGCAACCATTGCGGGTGGGTAGCCATCGACGATGGCCATTTGTTTTTCCACGGTGTCGTTACCGAGTTTTGCGCCTTTCGCCTTGGCAATGTTGATCACCTCCGTCATCACCTCCTGCAGCAAGTCGCGCGTATCCGGGTCTTCTCGTATAGGCCCGACCGGCATACGGCACAGCGACGTCATGGAAGACATGGTGACGAGCCGCACGAATTTCTCCCAGATTCTCGTGTGGATGTCCTCGACCAACTCGGTCTTTATGCCGGCATCGACACAGGCTTTGTAGAACGCCTCAGCCCGTTGTGAGCGCGTTCCATCGAGTTCGGCGAAGATCAGACTGGCCATCGTGCCGTTATGCCGGATTACACCCGGCTCCTCGATCAGTGCGGCGATATTGGCGACACCGCCCATCGTGTTCTCCGGCCCGTGCACCGCAAGTACCGAGTCGACAGCGATGATGCCGTTCTGGAACGAGATCACCGCAGTGTCGGGCCCAACCATCGGTTTTGCCGCGGCGACGGCCTCATCGGTTGCCCACAGTTTTACGGCGATCATGACGATGTCAACCCGGCCGATGGTATTGGTATCATCGGTGCACTGCACGTTCTCGATATGCATGTCGCCGAGTGCGGAAAGAACCCGTAAGCCTTTCTTTCGCATGGCGTCAAGGTGGGCGCCGCGTGCGACAAACGTGACATCGTTGCCGGCGGCTGCCAGCCGGCCTTCAAAATAGCCGCCCACGCCGCCGCTGCCGATGACTGCGATTTTCATTTCTTCCCCCTTGCGAATGACTGCGGTTTCAGTTGCAGGAGCGTATTTTACGTCCACCGTGGCAATTGACGCCGTGCCTGGTGAGCTGAGGGTAGAATCGGGGGCGTTAATTCCGTCATGAGACAACATCACAGATGAACCAACCGAAGGACTCGCCTGCAGCCATTCATCTCGCCGAACGGCTCGCGGAAATCGAAAAGTTCCACGTCGTCACCCTTGTAACCCGCGCGTTCGAACTCGAGGCGCAGGGAAAGCAGATCGTCAACATGGTGATTGGTGAGCCGGATTTTCCGACGCCGCAGCCGATTGTTGACGCCGCAGTCAACGCTTTGCGTCATCGCCAGATCAGGTACACGCCCTCTCTGGGCAGCGACGAATTGCGCGGTGAGCTGCAGAACTGGTATCGCACACGCTACGGTGTGGATCTGCCGAAGTCGCGTATTGCAGTCACCAGCGGGTCTTCCGGGGCGCTGCTGTTGACAATGGGTGCGCTGCTCTCGCCAGGCGACGAAGTGCTGATGGCTGATCCGAGCTATCCTTGCAATCGGCATTTCGTCAGAGCGATGGAGGGAAAGGCGGCGACGGTTCCGGTTAACGCCGATACTGGCTATCAACTCACGGCCGAGTTGGTCGAGAAGAACTGGACGCCGCGCACCGTCGCGGTGATGGTGGCCACCCCGTCGAATCCGACCGGAACATTGATTCCAATTGACCAGCTAAAGGAGATTCACAAGGTAGTCAAGCGCAAGGGCGGGGTGCTGATCGTTGACGAGATTTATCATGGGTTGACCTACGGCTTCGATGCGCATTCGGCGCTCGAGTTTGCCGACGACGTATTTGTCATCAACAGTTTCTCGAAGTACTTCTGTATGACCGGCTGGCGTCTTGGCTGGATGGTGATCCCCGAGGTCTACGCTGATCACATCGAAAAGCTTGCACAAAACCTATACATTTCGAATTCCGACGTTGCACAGCAGGCGGCAATGGCAGCGTTTACGCCAGAGACGCTGCGTGTTGTTGAGGGCAATCGCACCGAATTTCAGGAGCACAGGGATTATTTACTACCCGCGCTGAGAGCGCTCGGCTTCGATATTCCGTTCGAGCCGCAAGGCGCTTTCTACATCTATGCCAATTGCAGCAAACTCACGAAGGATAGTTATGGTTTTTGCTGGGACGTGCTGGAAAAAGCTGGGGTTGCGATCGCGCCGGGCATCGACTTCGGCGTGCACCGTGCCGCTGAGCACGTACGGTTCTCGTACCCGAAACCGGTGCCAGTGCTCGAAGAGGGCGTGCGCCGATTGCGCGACTACCTCAAGGGCTGAATTGCGCCGCTTTGTTTCTCGGCGCGAAGCGCTCAGCTCGGTGAACTTCAGTTTTGCTTTCCTGCCTGACTTCAATGTGGAGTAGAAAATGACTGACTTCATGCACGGCATGCGCCGCCAATCGGTGCGCGCCAACGGGATACG
>JBFKXV010000159.1:0-6297 GCA_041637935.1 Burkholderiales bacterium
CGGTTGTGCTGCGTCTGGCCGAGCGTGCCTTCTTTCCGGAGCGGGTTCCGTTTACCTTGCTGCATATCGATACCGAGCACAATTACCCGGAAGTCATCGAGTTTCGCGACCGTATCACTCGCGAACGCGGCCTCAAGCTGGTCGTGCGATCGGTAGGTGACTCGATTCGCAATGGCCGGGTGCGGCTGCGTCACCCGGATGAGCCACGAAATCCGCATCAGTCCATCACTTTGCTCGATGCAATTAACGAATTCGGCTTCGATGCGTGTATTGGTGGTGCCCGCCGTGATGAGGAGAAAGCGCGCGCCAAGGAGCGCATCTTTTCGTTTCGTGACGAATTCGGGCAGTGGGATCCAAAGAACCAACGTCCGGAATTATGGGAGCTGTACAACGCGCGGGTTGCGCCGGGCGAGAACATCCGTGTGTTTCCGATTTCCAACTGGACGGAACTGGATGTATGGCAATACATCCGGCGTGAGGCAGTGCCCTTGCCGCCAATCTATTTTTCGCATCAGCGTTCGATCGTGCGGCGCAACGGGTCGCTGGTGCCAGTGACGCATCTGACGCCACCGCAAGACAATGACGTAGTCGAGGAAATCAGCGTGCGATTCCGTACCGTAGGTGACATTACCTGCACTGCACCGGTGGAATCGGAAGCTGCCAGTCTCGACCAGATTGTGCTGGAAACCGCACAAACGCGCATCACCGAGCGCGGTGCAACGCGTCTCGACGATCAGACCAGCGAAGCGGCCATGGAATTGCGTAAAAAAGAAGGGTATTTCTGATGACAGATAGTCAGGAAACCGGGCGCGCCGGACTGCTGCGTTTCATTACTGCCGGCAGCGTCGATGATGGCAAGAGCACACTGATCGGTCGATTGCTGTATGACAGCAAAGGTTTGCTTGCCGACCAGCTAACGGCAATTGAAGCGGCATCCCGCCGCCGCGGAATGGAAAGCGTCGACCTGTCGCTGCTTACTGACGGTTTGCTGGCCGAACGCGAGCAGGGCATTACCATCGACGTTGCTTATCGTTATTTCTCCACGCCTGCGCGCAAGTTCATCATCGGTGATTCACCTGGCCATGCCCAGTACACACGCAATATGGTGACCGCTGCCAGCACTGCAGATGTAGCGGTGCTTTTGGTCGATGCGCGCCATGGTTTACGTGAACAAACACGGCGTCACGCTTATGTGACCCGGTGGGTCGGCATCAAGCGCGTCGTGCTCGCCATCAACAAGATGGACCTGATCGGATACGAGCGAGCGGCGTTTGAAAATATCGCCAAAGCATTCGAGTCGTTCGCGGCCAACCTTGGGTTTGACGAGATCCGCGAAATTCCGGTCTCGGCATTGCGTGGTGACAATGTGGTCGAGCACGGTGATCAGATGAGCTGGTACCACGGACCAACCTTGCTGCAGTACCTCGAAGAAGTCCCGGCGCGGCACGACTCTGACAACGGTCGATTCCGTTTTCCGGTCCAGCGCGTTGCTCGCATCGCCGGTGGCAATGCGCAACCCGGAACAATTTACGACGATGCTGAATTCCGCGGCTATCAGGGCACGGTCGCTTCGGGTCAGGTGTCGGTGGGCGACGCGGTCGTGGTGCTGCCGGGCGGACAGACCGCGAAAGTCAGCCGCATCGTGACCGCGGGCGGTGAGCTCGACGTGGCGGTGGAAGATATGGCCATCACGCTGCAGTTGGATGTCGAACTCGATATATCGCGAGGCGATCTGATTGCCGAGGTGGGCTCGGCCCCTGCGGTAGAGCGCGAACTCGATGCTGAAGTATGCTGGTTCGACGGTGAGCCGCTCGATCCGGCGCGCCCTTACCTCATCAAGCACGGCGCAGCGACCGTGCGCGCGAAATTTTCTCAACTGCGACATCGCGTCGACGTGGACACGCTGGCGCGCGATGAATTTCCGCAAGCGTTGACAATGAACGACATTGCCAGTGTGCAGTTGCGCACGCAACGCCCGCTTGCATTTGACACTTACCGTGACAACCGCGTTACCGGTGCTTTCATCGTGATAGATGAAGCGAGTAACAGGACAGTCGCGGCCGGAACAATCACATGAGCTCGATCGTGAATAGGACAGTCTATCTCGTCGGTGCGGGGCCCGGTTCAGCGGATTTGCTGACGCTGCGCGCAGCGAGGCTGCTCGAGCGGGCCGACATCGTGTTTCACGATGCGCTGGTTCACGAGGACACACTGGCACTGGCATCACGCGCACGCCTGGTTGCGGTCGGCAAACGGTGCGGAAAATTATCAACGGCGCAACGCTTCATCAACAAGCAGCTGATCGAAGCCGCCAAACATTACCAGGTCGTAGTTCGGCTCAAGGGCGGTGACCCGATGTTGTTTGGACGGGCACAGGAAGAGATCAGCGCTTTGCAGCAGGCCGGAGTGACGGTGGAAGTTGTGCCGGGGATTAGCGCGGCACTCGCCGCCAGTGCGGACGTTGGCCAGTCGCTCACCGAGCGCGGCATCAGCCGCAGCGCCGTTTTCCTGACGCCTCGTTTTGGTACCGGCGAAACGCGACACGACTGGGCGCGCGCCGCCGCTCATGCCGACACCATCGCACTGTACATGGCGAGCCGCCAGGCAGCAGCGATTTCTTCCGCACTCATTGCCGCCGGTATTCCGGCGTCGCGGCCCGCGGTGTTTGTCGAGAACGCATCGCTCGCGTCGCGGCGCATTATTCCGACTCGCGTCGCGACGTTGCAGGAAGCCGCGGCCGGGCTCGGTGAAGGTCCGACACTGCTGCTCGTTGGCGAAGTCTATTCGCAGGTCGTCGCAGCGGCGGAACAGGGTATGTGCGACGAAGCCGTCCGTATAACCGCGTAACCTTTTTCATTTGATGTCCTGACGCCTCAGCGGCCTCTCAAGGGCCAACGCGAGGCGGGAGATAGCTTGTTTGTAAAACCCTCAATTCAAAAGCACCAATATCATAGAAACCGATGTCAAAAGCAGATAAATACACAGTTGAAACGATTACCGAAATGCATGCCTGGACGCCACATTTGTTCAGCTTCAAGCTCACCCGCTTTACCGGGTATCGATTCGCTCCAGGGCAGTTCGCGCGCCTGGGGTTGCGCAAGGAGGACGGAAGCATTGTTTGGCGTGCATATTCAATCGTATCGGCGAGTTACGACGAGCATCTCGAGTTCTTTTCTATTGTCGTGCCCGGAGGAGAATTCACCAGCCGGTTATCAAAGCTCGGTGTCGGCGATGAGGTGCTGGTGGAAAAAATGAACTACGGTTTTCTCACCACGGCGCGATTTGAACAGGGACGTGATTTATGGATGCTGGCAACCGGCACTGGCGTTGCTCCCTTCATCAGCATCCTGCACGAACTAGATACCTGGGAGCGTTATGAGCGCATCGTGCTCGTCTACAGCGTGCGCCATGCAGATGAACTCGCTTATGAGGACAAGGTGGCCTCTTTCACTGCCCATGAGTATTTTGGCGAGTTCGCTGACAAGCTGATCTTTGTTCCTGTTGTGACCCGAGAGGCGTTCCCGGGGGCGCTGAGCGAACGCATCCCCGCTTTGCTCGAAAACGGTGAACTCGAACAGCGCGCTGGACTTCGACTCGACCAGGAACGCAGCCGCATAATGATTTGTGGGAATCCCGAAATGGTCGATGATACGCGAGCATGGTTTATCGCCAATGGCTATTCCATCAGCCGCCGTGCCAAACCCGGTCACCTGGCATTGGAAAACCTTTGGTGAGCAGTCAGCCGTTTACCCTGACAGATGACCCATGAATGACGAACGGCGATCGACGCAACCGACATGACGATGGATTCGACGACTGGACTGATTCTCTTTGGCCACGGTGCGCGCGACGCGCGTTGGCGAGAGCCGTTCGAGCGTCTGCTGGCGATCGTGAAACAGCGTCATGCCGGTGCCGTGTCGCTGGCATTTCTTGATTCCATGTCGCCCGATCTGGTGAGTGCCTGCAAGGGGCTGGTAGCAAATGGTGCCGAGAGCGTGGTGATCGTGCCGGTGTTCCTTGGGACCGGTGGACACGTGCGGGCAGATTTGCCGGCACTGATTGAAACCGCCCGCCAGGAAACCGGGGTCCCGGTCACCGCCGTCGATGCCATCGGCGAAGATCAACAG
The DNA here is from genome assembly GCA_041637935.1 of Burkholderiales bacterium. Taxonomy (GTDB): domain Bacteria; phylum Pseudomonadota; class Gammaproteobacteria; order Burkholderiales; family Eutrophovitaceae; genus SG8-40. The sequence goes on from JBFKXV010000159.1 coordinate 4,128, forward strand.
GTACTGTCAGCAATGGCCGAATACTGTCTCCGGTCGGTCAAATGACACCCACGGCATCACTCCTCATCAGCACAAAAATCATAAAAACAATTAGTTAGATCGGTCTCGTCCTATCGAAGCGGTAAAAGGCAGCTTAATCAGAGCAGTCAGAGAGAATTGTTGTTTACATCCAGAATGCGAATCATTACTATTCGCATTACTTGGGGTGGACTCTATCTAAGCACCTCGAGACCGGCTGGGACATCGTGCTGCGCGACCGCGTCGGCGAGAGAACGGCAGATTTTGGAAGTACAGGGAGAGTAAACAATGAGAAAAGCAACATTCACCGCGCTGTTGATGCTGGCGTGCAATTTCGCATTCGCCCAGGACGACGCGCTGCAACAGCGGCTCGAGGAACTACAGAACGAACTCGAAGCGCTTCGCGACCAGGTGGAGGAAGCAGCCGCCGCCAAAGAAGACAAAGACGGCAGACAAAAGGCCGTCGCGTCGGACGAGTATCTCATCACCTACGGTCAGGCCTGGAACCCCAAAGAGGGACGCACCTCGGTCGGCGGTTACGGCGAGATCAATTACAACAATTTCAGTGACGCCTCGAAGCGCGACGAATTCGACGTGCAGCGAGTCATTCTGTTTATCGGGCATCGTTTCAGCGACCGCACACGGCTGTACTCGGAGATTGAATTCGAACACGGGATTACCAAAGGCGGTGACAGCAGCAGTGGTGAAGTGGCGATGGAGCAGGCCTATATCGAACAGATGTTGACCGATACCGGGGGCGCCAATCTTCGTGCTGGTCTGCAGCTGCTTCCAATGGGCTTTATCAACGAATTCCACGAGCCGCCCGTGTTTTACGGTGTTGAGCGTAACGAAGTCGAAACGCGCATCATCCCGAGCACTTGGCGCGAAATCGGATTTGCCTTGCAGGGATACCTTCCGCAAGGCTTCGAATACAACACCGGCTTCACTACGACGCCTGATGCGAGTTTGTTCAAGGACGCGTCGAGCGGCTTCAAGGACATGCGCACCAAAGGAAATCGAGTCACGGCCAATGAATTCGGCTACTACGCCGCGCTCAGGTACCGCGGCGTGCTGGGCCTGACGCTCGGGGGCGGCGTGTGGAGCGGAAATACGGCACAGAATGGCCAGGGTAAAGGTGCCAACGCATCGGCGCTAACAGGATTTGATGCCAACCTGACAATCTGGGACTTGCATGCCCGCTATCAAGTGCGCGGCTGGGATCTGCGTGCGCTATACACCCAAGGCGGTTTCAGCGACACCGTTGCAATCAACAACGCCGCCGGCCTGGCACTCGGATCCAATGATGCCGCGCCAGAGGAATTCTTTGGCTGGTTACTGGAGGGCGCCTATCGTTTCAAACTGAAAAACGATATGGTCGCCGCGCCTTTCGTTCGCTACGAGGAATACAACACCCAGAAGGAAGTCGCGGCCGGATATACAAAGGATCCGCTCAATGACGAACAAGTCACGACGGTAGGTTTGAATTTTTACGTTCATCCGCAGGTGGTATTCAAGATCGATACGCAGGACTACAGCACCGACAACAAGAAGGACCGCTGGAATGTCGGTATCGGATGGATGTTCTAGAAGTGTTAGCAGGCTTGCGTTTCTGAAAACCCCCTTTCTGGCTTAGGCCGGGAATTCGAACGGCGCCTCGCGGCGCCGTTTTTTTTACAACCAGACTCTCACCGCAAGCACGCTGAGGGCACAGAGGAAAAGCGAAACAAGAATCTGAATACAGCAACAGCATTGCGCAAACTGGCAATTGGGGATCAGAATGTGTTTCTATTGTGTTGTGTTGCCTGTTGTCATCGATAACGGAAAAAGAGCCCTCGCAATCGTATACCTGTCAGTCTGCGATGGAGATGATGGCTACGGCATAGGGTTTTAGCGACAGATTATTGCTCATCGCTTTCCACTTGCTCTGAAATTCGATGGGTTTCGTTGTCGCCATGCCGAAGCTGCTTTCATCGAGCATGGCACCGGTCATCTCACCCTTGTTTCCGCTGATATTGACCTTCTGATTCCGCGCCGTGAGGTTTGCGATCCAAAGTGTCGTTCCCTTCATGCCGCGATGCGCAAAGCATGCCACTTTTGATTCGTCACTGGATGTAGTGTCGACCAGCTTCTGGCCGGCACTGTTCATCAGACC
>JBFKXV010000160.1:0-6293 GCA_041637935.1 Burkholderiales bacterium
GCCACCACCGCCGGTGGCGGTGACACCGCTCCAGGAGCAACCAGCACCGCAGCCCGCAATCGACGTCGAAGCAATGAAACGCGAGCGCGCGCTGGCGCTGGCAGAGCTGCTCCGCGAAGACGAGACAACACGGCTCGACGAAAGTCTCGAGCGGGAGCGCGAAGCCCGTACTGCCGAGCAGAGGCAACGCCTCGAAGAACGCGAGCGGACACTGGCACGCGAGCTGAGCGAGATACGCATCGCCACCGAGCAGCGGCGCGACGAACAGCAGGCTCAGGAAGAACGGGAGGCGGCCGCCAGGGCGGTCACCGAAGACTATCGTGCCCGAATCAGCGCAAGCATACGCCAACGGGTCATTCTGCCTCCGGACCTGCAAGGCAATCCGCAAGCCATATATGCCGTCTCACTGCTGCCTGGAGGCACCGTCACCGAAGTCCGGCTGGTAAAAACCAGCGGCGTAGCGACCTATGACGCCGCCGTCGAACGCGCCATATTTGCGGCGCAGCCATTACCGGTACCTGAGGACCCTGGACTTTTCCAGGCCAACTTCAAAAACCTTAGTTTGAAATTTCGCCCGAAAGAGTGACAAAAATGACACGCGGTCTTGCTAATCTTTTTGCTTCAGTTTTCTTTTGTGTCGCAGCTATACCGGCACTGACACAAGCGCAGGTCAGCGTTGAAGTCGTTGGCGGAGAGAGCAGCCGAATATCAATCGCGGTGCTGTCTTTTCACGGCGACGAGGCAGTCGATGAAGAGCAACGCATCGGCCAGATCGTTGCCGCGGACCTGATGCGAAGTAGCGCCATGCGGGTCGTCGAGGCATCCGGATTGGGCGCCGGCTTCGATGACCAGGTCGACTACGACTACTTCGCGGCCACCGGCACAGATATGGTCGTGGTCGGTAATGTGTTCAAACGCGGCAAACGCGTTGAAGCGAGATATGCACTGGTTGACGTCGCCAGACGAGAGCGGTTGATTGAAGACAACGTCACCGAGGATGAGTCGGCGGCAAGACTCCTGGCACACCGGATTGCTGACAGGGTGCATCTGCTGCTGACCGGTCATCCCGGCGCCTACGCGACGAAGATCTGTTACGTGGCGCGTGACGGACACAGTTCGAAGATCTACATCTCGGACGCCGATGGTTACAACCGTCAGCTCGTATACAATACCGATTCACCGATCATGTCGCCGCAGTGGTCTCCGGACGGTACCCGTTTGGCATACGTATCCTTTGAACGACAAAGGCCCCGCATCTACGTGCACAACATTGCGACCGGCACACGTCAAGTAGTGTCAAAGTTTCGCGGCACAAATTCCGCTCCGGCGTGGTCTCCCGATGGCAAGAAGCTGGCGGTTACCCTGTCAAAAGACGGTGGCTCGCAGATCTATCTGATTGACGCCAAGGGCGGCAATGCAAAACGGCTTAGCGATAGCCGGTCACGTGATACCGAACCCAGTTTTTCGCCCGACGGACGACATATTCTGTTTACCTCGGACCGCGGCGGCAGTCCGCAGATCTATCGCATCCCCGTCAATGGTCGCAGCCGTCCACAGCGTGTCACTTTTGACGGCCGCTATAACACTTCCCCGAAGTACGCTGCGGACGGACAATGGTTCGCTTACGTGCGAATGGAAGACGGACGCTTCAGCATTGCCGCACAAAACATCAACAATGGCGAAGTGAGATACTTGACGTCCGGCCGCGACGACCGATCGCCGGCCTTTTCCCCGAACGGCAAAGCAATTCTTTACGCAACAGAAGTAAAGGGGCGAGGAGCTTTGGGAGCGATTTCAATCGACGGCAGTACGCGCTGGGGAATCGCAACATATTCGCACGATATCCGGGGTGTTGCCTGGGGACCGTATGATTCGTACCGAGTGGAGGTATCACAATGAAACGTTTAATTCTTTTGAGCCTGGTCATATTGCTCACCGCCTGCTCCAGCATCAGCGGTGACAAGGGCGCACTGAGCAGCGAAGAGCTTGCTGCACAGGAAGCGGCCCGCCAGGAGGAAATCCGGCGCCAGGAAGAAGCGGCGCGGATTGAGAAAGAGCAGCGCCGCGAGCAAGAGCGTATCGCCGAAGAAATCCGGCGCCAGGAGGAAATACGCCAGGCGGAACAAGCCCGCATCGAGGAGCAGCGCCGCCAGGAAGAATACCGCAGACAGGAAGAAGCCAGACAAAGAGAGGCGCTGCGTCAGCAGCGCCTGGAAGACGGAGATGATCTCAGCCTGGTTGGAATGGTGACTGAAGAGCAATTACGTGATGCAGATCCGATACTGCTTGAGCAATCTATCCATTTCGATTTCGACCGGTATGACATCGATCCGAAGTACGCGCCGCTCATTGCAGCACACGCACGCTTCTTGATCGTCAACCCGACGGTGAAAATCTTCGTTGAGGGAAACTGCGATGACAGGGGCAGCCCCGAATACAACATCGCGCTCGGCCAACGTCGTTCCGATGCGGTGCAACGCGCCCTGCTCACCCTCGGTGTGCCGCCGCGCCAGATCGAGGCAGTCAGTTATGGTGCCGAGAGACCAGTTGCCTACGGCGCGACTGAGCAAGCCTGGGCACAGAACCGTCGCGCCGATATTGCCTATCCAATGTTGAGTTACTGAAGACTCCTTACAGGCTTGCACGGCGCACTGGCGTAGCCGGCGCCAAATCGTTGAAGCCTGCTGACCAGTAGCCAAATATGAGATCAGACAAATGAAGTCACCAGTCCTCGACTTGCGTTATTGTTTACCGATTGGCGGGTTGCTATTGGCGCTAATCGCAATGCCCTGCCGGGCCGATGAAGTGCCTGTACCCCTGGACGAGACCAACGCTTATCAGTTGTTGCAGCTGCTCAATCAGAACGAGGCTCTAGCGGCCGAGATTTCCGAACTACGCGGACAGATTGAAGAGCTGATTAATGGCGCAGAACGCGCCCGCCAGAGTCAGAAAAAAATCGCCGTGGATTTCGACACTCGAATCGCCAACATTGAGACGAGGCCGGAAGTCGACACCAGTGAGGACAAGGCCAGGATAGCCGAGCTGGAAAACAGACTACAACAGCTCGAAGATGCCCTTAGCGCAATGCATGAGGTAGTGAAGACAGCAACGCAAGCACCACCGGAGGCCAACACCACAGAGTCGGTTTACGAATCAGCACTCGAGAAATACCGGGCCGGTGAGTACCAAGCCGCGGTGCTCGATTTCCAGGCATTTCTGCAGCTCTATGGCGGCGATCCGTTGTCGCTCAACGCACGTTACTGGCTCGCCGAAGCATTGTTGCGTGCGGGCTCATATGACAATGCAATCGAGACCGGCGAGATGTTGCTGATCGATCATCCAGACAGCCAGAAAGCCCCAGATACCATGTTTCTGCTCGGCAAGGCGTATCTCGAAAAGGGTGATGCGTCAGGCGCTCGCGGTGCATGGGAAGATCTGGTCGCCACTTACCCCCACAGCAGTCCCGCAAGCAAAGCCCAGGCGTTACTTGACCAACTCCCCTGATCAAGACTTCAGGGAATTAAATGCCGCGGGGCTGACAGCGTTTGTCGCTGACACGGTAGACGCCTGAGCGATACGGCTTTCCCTCCGCTTGATCGTATTTTTGTGCTCGACCAGCCGGTCGCCCTGCCGCCTTCCAAATACAGCGTTCAGCGATGCATACTCAGTCGGTTTGCCATTGACTGACCTTTTCATCGAGCAGCGATTCGAGCGCACTGCGAACCTCGGTCTCGGACGGCACGGTGCCCCAAAGCACGGCGGAACGAATCGAGGCCCAGTAACGGCGCCCTGTTTCAACTTCGGTAACACGGCGCTGTAGCTGAATTTCAGACAGATAGAGGAACCAGCTTCCCGGACCAATGTGCTTTGTGGACACGCGCGCGTACAAACGATACTTACCGCCGTGTTCGAGGTCTTCAACACGTGCGATCTCGCCGGCGAGATTCTGCCTGACAATTTCAATGACACGCTGCTGGCTTAGCAACGGGCCTTCGACCTGTGCGTTGACCGTAATCGCCCGGGCGGTCGGGGCTGACAGCATGATCGCTGTCAGGCAAATCAATAATGTCCGTCTCATCGGTCTCCTCCGTCAGAGTTCGTTGTCTGTGAAATTCGGGACGATTTCCCGTAGTCGGCACAGGTTGAGCAACCCGTGGGGGTTATCAGACCCCGACGCCTCGCGGGCCGCGAGTTAGCGGTAGAACAAATGGCGACCAATCCTGGCGACGGGCCGTTTGCCACGCGACCAGCTCGGACGGATGTGCGTCGCGTGATAGTGCACGGCGCCGTCGAGGGTCGTAGAGCGATCTCCGTCAAGAGTTGCTTGAGCAACTGACAACGCCCGTTGCCACGCGTCACCTTCGGGTTCTTCCAGCGTGTCAAATTCTGTCCATGAAAATGCGCTGACATAGCGTTTGCGCAAATAATCCCAGCGCTTCTGGTGGACGACCTCACAGACACTGTCCGGATAACGCGGGTGCGCCACTCGATTCATGGTGACTTCGGCAACCCCGAACTGACCCTCCAGCGGCTCGCCCCGTGCTTCGTGGTAAACATTCAGCGCCAGACACGTCACATCGCGCCGCCGCATGTCGGTAAATATCATCGACTGCATCAACAAAGCGAACGCCATGACAGCCACTAATGCGCCGGCGGCCAGCGCCCAAGGCAACCGCGAGCCGGTGGACCACAGATAAAGCAGGTCTCGCCACCAGCGTTTGAGCAGAGGCACGCGACGATACGGTCTCGATCCGAAAATTTGACGGCGTAACATTCTCAAACGATTTTGAATACATTCAGTACTTCGAGAAATCGAAAACAAAGCTGCAAAAAACAGACCTTGATTGTGGCCCAGAAAACCACCAATGAACATGCCACAACCGTCGGGCGACAGCGACACTGCCGCCCCTGCCGCCCCTGCCGCCCCTGCCGCCCCTGCCGGCACAACTATTTAGAGGCAGAGACGAACCGTGCGCAATACCGCTGAGTTGAATCAGTGCGGGTTTTATTTTCCGCTGAACCGCGGCATTCGTTTCTCCATGAATGCACGCCGTCCCTCAATGTAGTCTTCGCTGGTCATGCAGGCGTTGAGCGCCTCTTGCGCAGGCGAGAAGTCTCCGACCGGTGAGATCAGCGCTTCAAACGCAAGTTTAGACGCGGCAATGGTCAATGGCGCATTTGCCGCGATGTTGCGCGCCAACTTCTCGACAAAAGCGTCAAGCGCATTGTCGGCCATGACGCGATTTACCAGCCCCATGGCCGACGCCTCTTTAGCGTCATAAAGCCGCGCGGTAAACATGATTTCCCGCGCCGCCGCGTGCCCGACCGTGGCGACCAGCCTGCTGTTACCCTGCACGCCGTAACCCAGGCCCAACCGTGCCGCCGGAATCGCAAAGCGGGCACTGTCGCCGGCGTAACGCAGATCGCATGACAGCGCCGTGGCAAGTCCACCACCGACACAAAATCCGTGAATCAGGGCAATTACCGGTTTCGGTGACGATTCGAGCGCGGCATGCGCGGCGTCGACGCCAGATTCATAGGCGCGCACTTGCTCGTCACTGGATCGTCTGGTTTCGAATTCAGATATGTCGGCGCCAGCGGAGAACGCGGCTTCTCCCTGACCGCGCAGAACGATGCAACGGATGTCGGAATCGTTGTTGAATTGGGAAACCGCATGCGGAATCGCCTGCCACATCGCAGCGTTGATCGCGTTGCGCCTTGCTGTGTTGTCCAACGTCAAACGCCCAATCGGACCCGCGCGCTCGACTCGTAGTGTTCCCTCGCTCATAAGTTTGCCTTTAAATCACTTTGTCCGACCGGAACGCAGCGATCTCGCTATTAGCGTAGCCGAGTTCGCGCAAAACTTCCTCGTTATGCTCGCCTGCGGGGCCCATCGCCCGCTTCATTTGCGACGGCGTGCGCGACAAGCGCATCGCAGGCCCGACCAGCGGTAGATCTTTCGCCCCGGTCCGGGGAACCTTAGCCGCCATCCCGAGGTGCCGAACCTGCGCATCGTCAAAAACCTCATCCATTTTGTAGATCGGTCCGCACGGCACGCCAGCATCGTTGAGCAGAACAATCAACTCATCCGATGTGTACCGGCTGGAGCGCTTTGCAATGACATCATTCAGCGCAACCCGATTAAGTGAGCGCAGATCGGCAGTACTGTAATCCGGATGATCGGCCAACTCCGGAATGTCCAGCGCACTACACATTCGGGCATAGATCGCGTCACCGGCCGCCGCGATATTCACGAAACCGTCCGACGTCGGATAAACGCTGGTCGGCATCGA
>JBFKXV010000161.1:0-6291 GCA_041637935.1 Burkholderiales bacterium
GAGTCTCGAAGAGTGGAGCGGGAAGGGGCGCAGAGGCTGCGAACACGACTTTGAACCTGGGCTTATGCGTCTGCTCCCGCACCGGCGCTTCGCGTACCGAGTCGCAGCCGCCATCCCGTTGGGTTCTGGGCGTAACCCAACGTGCAATCGATTATGAGATAGGTTCTAGCGCCGCTTTACGGCGCGGCGCGGCCAGCCGAGATCAGCTTCAACGACCGCTTCGGCATCATGGTGCCGGTAGTTCCGCGGGCTGCGCAATTCCAGGTGACGCGACAGTTCGGTCAACGCCCGCCGGTAAACATCGCGCTTGAATTCGATGACGCTATCGAGAGGAACCCAGAACTCATGCCAGCGCCATGCGTCAAACTCCGGCCGGCTTGAGCGCCGCAGGCACACGTCGGTATCGCGCCCGGTCAGGCGCAACAAGTACCAGATCTGTTTCTGCCCGCGGTAGGAGCCGCGACTATCGCGGCGGATATAGTGCTGCGGCACTTCGTAGCGCAACCAGTTACGGGTGCGCCCGAGGATCTTCACATGGTCCGGGTCAAGCCCAACCTCTTCCCTGAGTTCGCGAAACATCGCCTGCTCTGGCGATTCCCCGCCCTTGATACCTCCTTGCGGAAACTGCCAAGCGTGCTCCCGAACCCGTTTGCCCCAAAAAACCTCGTTTCTGACATTGCACAGCACAATTCCTACGTTTGGGCGGAAGCCGTCACGATCGATCATGTCAGCTCACCCCTTAAATATACTTCCGGATTTTTTCACAGAATCCGGTAGTTGGGGAAGTCAGACGCGTAACCCCTTGTCTGAGCAGGGGTTAATGTCGCGAATCCCTTCGAGCATGTCAGCAAATTCGAGTCCATAGCGGGCTTCGAGCTGGCGCACCCGTGGCTTGAGTTTCGACCAGCGTAACTCATCGGGGCGACGAGTAAACCCTAATACCGCCATGTTGCCCCGGCGTGCTGCCGGGATGGTCACGACAGACTCGAATACCCGCTCGATACGTTGCAGATAGATATCAAACTGGCGATCGCTCGACCAGAGATTGACGACCAGGACGCCGTCGCGCGCCAGCGCCCGTCGCGCGTGTGCATAGAAATCTTCGGTCGCCAGTTCACTCACCTGACGCCGGCCGTCATAGCCGTCGACCATGAGCACGTCGCACGACGCCGGGTTGTCCGCAATCCATTGCTCGCCCCGGCCTTGCACCACGGAAAAACAAGCGTCGTCGTCGGGCACTTCGAAATGGCTGCGCGCAGCAGTGATAACACGCGGATTCTTCTCGATCACGACGACCCTGGCGGCAGGAATGTGATGACGGATGAATTTCGGCAGTGATCCGCCGCCGAGTCCGATCACGGCGACAGTGGCGGGTTCCGGTACGAAGATCAGAAACCCCATCATGGCCCGCGTGTAGGACAGGACCAGTTCAATGGGGTCGCGCAGACGCATGGCGCTCTGTACCGTAGAGCTGCCCAGATGCAGAAAGCGCACGCCGTCTTTCTCACTGATGTCGACCGAGCCTTCACGGTCGAAAAGACGGTGTATGCGCCACTTACCCAGCATCAGTCCGCTAATCATGGTTCGTGCAGAAGCACGTCATCGCGCCATCGCAGTAATAATATAAACGTCTGTATAATAGCGTTTTTTCGTTCCCCACAAATCACTGCCAAGAAAACCCATGCGCGTTTCGCAATTCTTTCTTCCGACGTTGCGCGAAGCTCCGGCCGAAGCCGAACTGACGTCACACAAACTGATGCTGCGAGCCGGAATGATCAAGCGATTGGGCAGCGGGCTGTATTCCTGGCTGCCGCTCGGGCTGCGCGTAATGCGAAAAATCGAACGGATCGTGCGCGAGGAAATGGATCGCGCCGGCGCCATCGAAGTGCTGATGCCGGCGGTGCAACCGGCAGAGTTGTGGCAGGAATCGGGACGCTGGGAAGAATTCGGTCCGCAGATGCTCAAAATCAAGGACCGCCATGACCGTGATTTCTGCTTTGGCCCGACACACGAGGAAGTGATTACTGACATCGCCCGTCAGGATATCCGCTCGTATCGCCAACTGCCACTGAACCTGTATCAGATCCAGACCAAGTTTCGCGACGAGATCAGACCGCGTTTCGGCGTCATGCGCGCACGCGAGTTCGTCATGAAAGACGCCTACTCCTTCCATGCCGATTACGCGGATCTGCAGCGCGAATACCAGAACATGTACGACGCCTATTCGCGCATATTTGACCGGCTCGGCTTGCGCTATCGCCCGGTGGCAGCCGATCCCGGGGCCATTGGTGGTACCGGTTCGCAGGAGTTTCACGTCCTGGCCGACTCCGGCGAGGATGCTATTGCCTTCTCGCCCGATTCAGACTACGCGGCGAATGTCGAGTTAGCCGAAGCGGTTGCGCCGAAACATGAACGCGCAGCAGCGACAGAGGAAATGCAGAAAGTGCCGACGCCGGGCAAAACCACCTGCGAGCAAGTCACCGAGATGCTTGGCCTTGCATTGTCGCGTTCGTTGAAAGCTCTCGCCGTCATGCACGAAGATGAGATGGTCATGCTGTTGGTGCGCGGTGATCATCAGTTGAACGAAATCAAGGCATCGAAGATTTCCGGTCTTGATGCGTTTCGCTTCGCCACGGAACAGGAGATTGAGTCGCGCATTGGTTGCCGCCCCGGGTATATCGGGCCGGTCGGCTTGCCGGAGGGAATCCGCGTTCTTGCCGACCGCTCGGTGGCGGCGATGAGTGATTTCGTTTGCGGTGCCAACGAAGCGGGTTTTCACTTCACCGGTGTCAATTTCGGCCGTGATCTGCCGCCGCCATCGGAAGTTGCAGACATCCGCAATGTCGTGGCTGGCGATCCGAGCCCGGATGGCCGGGGCGTGCTGGAGATCTGCCGCGGCATCGAAGTCGGACACATTTTTCAGCTGCGCACCAAGTATTCCGAAGCAATGAAGTGCACGTTTCTCGACGATGCCGGGAAAACCCAGCCGATGGAAATGGGCTGCTACGGGGTTGGCGTGTCACGTATTGTTGCCGCAGCGATCGAACAAGGCCACGACGATAAGGGCATCATCTGGCCGCTGCCGATTGCACCGTTCACGGTTGCGATCGCGCCCATCGGCTACCAGCGCAACGATGCAGTGCGCGAAGCAGCTGACGGCCTGCACGAGGCACTTTCCGCAGCCGGTATAGAGGTATTGCTCGATGACCGCGGTGAGCGCCCGGGCGTGATGTTTGCTGATATGGAACTGATTGGCGTTCCGTACCGCATTACCGTCGGCGAGCGCGGACTGAAACAGGGCAAGGTTGAGATAAACAACCGACATGACGGGGAGAGCCGCGAAATCGCATTACAGGAGGCTTTGAGCCACCTGCAATCGCTTCTATGAGCAGACAGCTAACTGCATTTCTCGTACTCACCGCACTGACCAGCGCGCCCGCATACGCAGGCGAGCAGCAGTATGAACCGTTGTCGGCGAGCGTCAGTGCCCTGATGCATCGTTCGATCACTGACACCGGCATGCCGCGGCTGACATTCGATGACGAGATGGACGCCGCCGTCTGGCTGGCAGACATGTCAACGCGTCTGGGTAAGTACATTCCTGACGAGGCCGAGCGCCATGAATTTCTGGTGCATGTGCACTATGAAGCGACCCGGGCCGGGCTCGACCCGCAATTGGTGCTCGCGATCATTCACGTCGAAAGTGCGTTTCGCAAATACGCCATCTCCAAAGCCGGCGCCAGAGGTTACATGCAGGTGATGCCGTTCTGGGTCGGCCTGATCGGGGATCAGGATGGCCACAACCTGTTCGACCCGCGCACCAATTTGCGTTATGGCTGCGTGATCTTGCGCCATTACCTCGATATCGAGCAGGGCAACCTGTTCCGCGCCCTCGGCCGATACAACGGTTCGCTTGGAAAAGCACGTTATCCCAATCTGGTGCGCCGCAAATGGCAACGCAACTGGGGCTATGAGTTCGAAGAGCCGAACCTGAACACGGTATCAGGGCAACCGTCCCGCAAGCCCTCTGAACGCCAGCGGTTCTGAGTTTGTACCGATCGAACCGCGCGCAACGCAACAACTGCCACACCCGAATGGCGCGCGACTGTCAGGCGAATGAATCAATCGGCGTAACCATCCCGTCCCCGGTTACCTAAACCGAAGCAGCAACAATCGTAGAAACAGATGGCAGAAACCGGCCCGCTGTGAGAGGGGCCGTCGTGCGGTTACGCTGCCCTGGTCGAGGTGGGACGTGCCGGATGGAGATCGGCGATGTCCGCCAAAGTCATATCGACGACGCTTTCACTGCTCTTGACGATGCGCCCCACCAGGTTGCGAATCGCCTGATCTTCAGTCGCCAGGGCAGCATCGGCATGAATCACGAAGCTATGCAGCACATCGACGGCATGTATGGTCTCGGCGTCACGCGCCAGCACCCAGCCATTACCCTGCAGTTTGGCCACCCAGCCGGCCGCCACCAGTCGTTCGAGAATGAACTCCATCTCTTCCCAGGGCAACTTGACGAAGGTGCGCAACTGTTCGAGGTTGAGGACTTCGCCGGTCTGGTGCGCGCGTGCCAGCAGAACAATTGTCTCGAGCGCATCGACGAACAACGATCCGGGCGGTCCCGGGTTCTTTACGCCGCCGGTACGCCAATACGACAAACCGGAGGTAATCACGGCCGCGAAAATCACAACAACCCAGGATGCATAAATCCATATCAGAAAGATCGGCACGCTCGCGAACGCCCCGTAAACCAGCTTGTAACTGCCGAAATTGGTAATGAACTGACTGAAGCCATACTTCATCGCCTCGAAGAACACGGCCGCGAACACGCCGCCAATAGCTGCGTCGATCAGCGATACCTGTCGATTGGGGATAAGCCGGTACAGCAAGCCGAACGCCAGTGCGGTCAGCGCGATCGGCACCACCTTGAGCGTCTCGATCACGACAATCGGCACCACGCCGCTGGCGTCGTTGGAAAGTTTCATCAGCCACGACCAAAGTGTCAGGCTACCGCCCATTAGCAAAGGGCCAACGGTGAGCAACGACCAGTAGATCAGCACCCGCTGTACCAATGGCCGCGGGCGTTTGACTCGCCAGATGGTGTTGAACGCTTTGTCGATGGTCAGCATCAGCATGATCGAACTGATTACGAAAACGCTGACCCCGGCGGCGGTCAGTTTGGCGGCATTATTGGAAAACTGCTGGACATATCCGGAGATCACTTTGCTTCCTGCCTCCGGCACCATGTTGGCCAGTACAAACTCACGCAGTTGCTCGGACAACGTGTTGAATACCGGGAAGGCAGTCATGAACATCAGGGCAATCGTCACCAGTGGCACCAACGCCAGCAAAGTGGTAAAGGTGAGACTGCCGCACAGCTGGAAACAGCGTTCCTCACGAAATCTCGAGTACACCAGTGACACAAAGTTGATCAACAGGTGGAATTGCCCGCCAATCGTTCTGCGCGTCTTTCTCCTCGAAACGCTTGGGTTGGTACGGCTGGAACCCAAAGCACTGTCCGATGTCGTTTTAGTATTCATTGAGCGGCCGAAAAACGTGCCATGTGGTAACGTCTAATCGTCGGAGAGAAGCTAAACCCATGCCCGAAATTCTCGTTCTCTATTATTCACGCAACGGCAGTGTGAGACAAATGGCGCAACTTGTCGGGCGTGGTATCGAAACAGTCTCCGGTATGACTGCGCGACTGCGCACCGTGCCGTCGGTCTCAACGGTGGCAGAAGCAGTCGAGCCCGACATTCCGCAAAGCGGCGCGCCTTATGTCGAACAGCGCGATCTCGAAGAATGTGCCGGACTCGCTCTGGGCAGTCCAACGCGCTTCGGCAACATGGCCGCACCAATGAAGTACTTCCTCGACGGATTGGGGGGGTTGTGGCTGCGCGGCACCTTGGCCGGCAAACCGGCAACAGTTTTTACCGCGTCCTCGACCATGCACGGTGGCCAGGAGACAACCCTGTTGTCAATGATGCTGCCACTGATGCATCACGGCATGATCATCGTCAGCCTGCCCTACACGGTGCCGGAGCTGACTTCCACTCGCACTGGCGGCACACCGTACGGTGCAAGCCACGTTGCCGGAATGGACAACGATATGCCTGTCAGCGAAGACGAACGCAAGCTGTGCATCGCGCACGGCCGCCAGCTCGCGACCATCACGTTAAAACTCGCCACATGAGTGATGCAGCCCGCCGCGTCGTCGCGGCTCGACGCCTGTTGCGTCGCTACTACAGCGGCGTGCTTGGAACGCGTGGCGTGCGATATGCCAAC
>JBFKXV010000162.1:0-6286 GCA_041637935.1 Burkholderiales bacterium
CTCAAGCCGGCACGACGGCTTGCGATTCCTCGCCGCGGTGAACGGCACAGTCGCCGGCGGCGGCTATGAGCTCGCGTTGGCCTGCGATGAGATCCTGATGATCGATGACCGTTCTTCAACGGTAAGTCTTCCGGAAGTGCCTCTGCTTGGCGTATTGCCCGGCACCGGCGGACTGACGCGCGTGATCGACAAGCGCCAGGTGCGGCGCGATCTCGCCGATGTGTTCTGCTCCACAACGGAGGGCGTACGCGCTGATCGGGCAATGGCCTGGAAGCTGGTCGACCATACGGCAAAACCGCAACAGTTCGACGTCGCAGTCAAACAACGTGCTGCCGAGCTGGTTGCCCAGAGCACGCGCCCCGATCAAGCCAACGGAATCGCGTTGCAACCGTTGGCCCGAACGATTGATGAGAACGGCCTGCATTATCGCCATGTCGACGTTTCGATTGACCGCAGCGCACGGACTGCGACCATCACAGTGCTCGGACCGGAAGGTGAACAACCTGCCGATCTAGATGCGATCCGCGCCGCCGGCTCCGACTGGTGGCCACTGGCAATGGCACGCGAACTCGACGATGCGATACTGATGTTGCGCACCAACGAACCGGAGATCGGCATCTGGGTACTGAAGACCCGTGGTGATCTCGACGCCGTCCTCAAAACCGATGCGGTCCTGATGCGCCGGCGCAGCGACTGGCTGGTAAAGGAAACCATCGGTCTGCTGCGACGCACCCTGGCGCGGCTGGATGTGTCCTCACGCAGCATGTTCGCGCTGATCGAGCCGGATTCATGTTTTGGCGGAACGCTGCTGGAACTCGCATTCGCCGCCGACCGCAGCTACATGCTCGCCACGCAAGAGGACGAATCGGCAGCGCCAGTTTCCACAGAACCGGTTTCGACCACGCCAGTTTCGACAAACCCGGTCATCGCGACTTCGATGATCAACTTCGGCGCGTTTCCGATGGTCAACCACTTGACGCGTCTGCAAACGCGGTTCTGTGGCGACGGTGGCCCGATCGAGAAAGTGTTCAACCAGCTCGGTGAGCCATTCGATGCAGATGAGGCTGCCCGGCTCGGGTTGGTGACGTTCACGCCCGACGAACTGGACTGGGACGATGAAGTGCGTATCGCTATCGAGGAGCGTGCCAGCCTGTCGCCCGATGCGTTGACCGGCATGGAAGCCAATCTGCGATTCGCTGGCGCCGAAACCATGGAGACGCGCATTTTTGGCCGCTTGTCGGCATGGCAGAACTGGATTTTCAATCGCCCCAATGCGGTTGGCGAACAAGGCGCCCTGAAAGTATTTGGTTCAGGCAGCAAGCCGAACTTCAGCTGGGAGCGAATCTAGCGCCGCCTCAATTGCAGGCGCGGCACATCACAGCGATCAGGAATTACAGCTTTTCAGAATTGCAGTTTTTCAGAATTGCGATGGAGGTCACATGAGCATCAACTACAGCGAGAAGATTCCCAACAATGTCGACCTTGCCAACGACCGCAAGCTGCAACGCGCGCTGGAACACTGGCAACCACGGTTTCTGACCTGGTGGCAGGAACAGGGGCCGCGCGACTTCAGCTCCGATGACGTTTACTTGCGCACTGCGGTCGGCGTCGATGCACAAGGCTGGGCCAGCTACGGCTATGTGAAAATGCCCGACTATCGTTGGGGCATTTTTCTCGCCGACCCGATTGCTGATCGCAAGATCGGCTTCGGTGACCAATATGGAAAACCGGCATGGCAACAAGTGCCCGGCGAGTTGCGCTCTCAGTTCCGGCGCATCATTGTCACCCAGGGCGACACCGAGCCGGCATCGGTTGAACAGCAACACCTTCTCGGCCTGACTTGCCCTTCACTGTATGACCTGCGCAATCTGTTCCAGGTCAATGTCGAAGAGGGCCGTCACCTGTGGGCAATGGTTTATCTGCTGCATGGCTACTTTGGCCGCGACGGGCGCGAGGAAGCTGAAGAGTTGCTCGCGCGCCATTCCGGCGACAGTGACAATCCACGCATACTCGGTACTTTCAATGAACCGATCAGCGACTGGTTGTCATTTTTCATGTTTACTTATTTCACTGATCGCGACGGGAAATTTCAACTCAAGAGTCTCGCCGAGTCCGGCTTCGATCCACTGGCGCGCACTTGCCGCTTCATGCTGACCGAAGAAGCGCACCACATGTTCGTCGGCGAAACTGGTGTCGGCCGGGTGGTCAAGCGAACGTTGGAAGTCATGAAAGAACTCGGCACCGACGATCCCGCGGCGATCCGCGCTCACGGTGCCGTCGATTTGACAACACTACAGCGCTATCTCAATTTCTGGTTCACGTCGTCGCTTGATTTATTCGGCTCCGAAGTCTCCTCCAATGCTGCAACCTCGTTCGCCAATGGCATCAAGGGACGACCGGACGAAGACCGATACGACGACCACGTCTGCGCTGAGGCAACGTTGCAGTTAGAGACGCCAGAAGGTACCGAGAGCGTCAGCCTGCGTAACGCCATGAACGAAGTGATGCGCGATGCCTACATCAAGGATTGCGAAATCGGCCTGAAACGCTGGAACATGCAGATCAAACGTGCCGGCTACGACACTTTTTTGCGACTACCGAGCAAGTGCTTCCACCGCTCGATCGGCAGCTGGGCCGCTGTGCCGGTCGATCCGGACGGCAAGCTGCTCGAGCAGCAAGACTACGACCAGCGCCTGCCAGGTTGGCTGCCGAGTGAGAGCGATCGTGCTTTTGTGCATAGCCTCATGCAACGCGTTGTCGAACCGGGCAAGATTGCCGGCTGGATCGCGCCACCGGATCGCGGCGTCAACAAACTACCAGTCGACTACGAGTATGTTCGATTCCATTAAGCGTTGTTGGAATTGCAATACGTAACAAAACTCTCGCCGCGGACGACGCAGAGGAAAACACCTGAAAAATCCACCACGAAGACACCAAGAACACCAAGAAATCTGATTCTGTTCATGCCGTGCTTTTCTTCGTGTAACTTTGTGCCTTCCCGCCTTTGTGGTGAATACTTTTGTCTTCCTCAGCGTCCTTATACGTTATCACTCAGCGGTGAGCGCTTTTGCGTCGCTAAACGCTAATCCACCCTGACCAGTCCCGCGGACGTCAGCTTGAAAGTCTTGTCGGCAGTTTGAGCGGCACCAGGCGAGTGGGTTACCAGAATGCCGGCGGCGCCGTTATCCTTGATCTGGGATTTCAGCAACGACAGAATCTGGCCGGCGGTGTCCGGATCGAGATTACCGGTTGGCTCGTCGGCCAACACAACTTTAGGTCGATGTACCAGCGCGCGGGCGATCGCCACGCGCTGCATCTCGCCCCCGGAGAGCTCGCGCGGCATGCTGTCAGCGCGTGGGCCCAATCCCACCGCGTGCAGCATTTCCGCAACCCGCTCGCGCATCCGCGCGGCTTCGGTTCGCAACAGGGCCAGCGGCAATTCGACGTTCTGTGCCACGGACAGATACGGCAGAACGTGGAAGGCCTGAAACACAAAACCCATCTGTCCGCGCCGAAGTCGCGTCAACTCATCGTCGGGCAGCTGTCCGAGTTTGACGCCGTCCAGCATCACCTCTCCAGTGTCAGGCGCCTCCAAACCGGCGATGATATTGAGCATGGTCGATTTACCGACGCCGGATTCACCCATGACGGCAATGTACTCGCCGGCAGATACATCGAGACTGACGGCGTTGAGAACGGCGCGCCGGATTGCGCCGCCATAGGATTTCGAGATACCAACAACGCGTAGCAAAGCAGTGTCTACCTACGTTCGTTTCAACGCTGAATTCAAGAGTCCGCAGTAAAGATACAACTAGCTAAGCTGCGGCTGATGCGAAACCCGTCCACGGCCATCAGACAGAAACAAACTGGCATTCTCTTGTTGCGCAACGCCAGTGCACCAGGTGGAAGACTCACGAAAAAGTCGACGAGCGCATGCGCCCGTCGACTGCATCACAAACGATACCTGGCTAACGCCGCGACGCGCTCAGGGCTCCTGGCTTTGCGGTGAGGCTACAACGCCGCCACCCGCCGCCATTTCAGCCGCCTCGCGCTCTTCGGGAATCATGTGGATCTTGTTCACGATCAACGAGTAGGCGACAGGAATGATGAACAAGGTCAACAAGGTGCCGATGGACATGCCGCCAACGATGACCCAGCCGATCGCAGCGCGTGCTTCAGAGCCGGCGCCCGAAGACAACGCCAGCGGCAATGCGCCGAGAACGGTAGCAAAGGCAGTCATCAGAATCGGGCGTAACCGCAGAGAAGAAGCCTCGACGATCGCTTCCATTCTTTCCATACCCTTGCGTCGCAGCTGGTTGGCAAACTCGACAATCAGGATTCCGTTCTTGGTGATCAGCCCGATCAGCATGACCAGACCAATCCGGCTGTAGATGTTGAGCGTGCCACCGGTGCCGAATTGGGCGTTAAGCCACATAGCCAACACCGCACCGGCGAAGCCGAGCGGCACCGTCAGCATGATGACCAGTGGCCCGACGAAGCTTTCGAACTGCGCTGACAGCACCAGATAAATGAACACCAGCGCCAAAATCAGCGTCAACAGCATCTCGTCACCGGTCTCGCGGTACTCGCGTGACGCGCCATCGAGATCGGTGGCAACAGTGCTCGGCAGTTCCTCGGCGACTACCTGATCGATGTAATCGAGCACTTCACCAAGGCTGGCGTTGGGACCAACGTTGCCGTTGACGATGGCGGCGCGGAACCGGTTGAAGTGATTGAGCTCCTTGGGCGCAACCGCTTCTTCGAGCTTGACCAGATTCGACAGCTGCACCAATTGGCCGTTGCGGGCGCGAACATAAATGGACGTCAGATCGGTCGGCTGGCGCCGCTTGTCGTCTTCCATCTGCAATACAACGTCGTATTGCTTTCCTTCGCGCTTGTAGCGCGTGACGTCACGGCCGCCCAACAGCGTTTCAAGCGTGCCGCCAATGGCGGCCATCGAGATGCCCAAAGTCGACGCCTTGTCGCGGTCAATCTCGACACGCAACTGTGGCTTGTTGAGTTTCAGATCGGTATCGAGACCGGTGATTCCCGGGTAGGCGCTCAGCCTTGCCATGACCTTGTTGACGTGCTCCTGCAATTCCTCGTAACTGTTGCCGTAAATAACGTACTCAACCTGCTTGGCAAGAAAGCTCTGACCAAGCGACAGCGGATCCTTGGCAAACGAGATCACACCGGGCAAACCGCCGAATAACTTTGGCGTGAGTTCCTTGGTAATTGAAAGCTGACTACGCTCACGTTCATCCCAGTGCTTGAGAACGGCAAAACCGATCGCCAGATTGACCGGATTGGGGCGCTCCAGGCCCGGCGCCACCACCTCGAACAAGGTGTCGATTTCCGGCACGCTGTCGAGCATACCGGCGACGGCGCGCATGTAGCGATCGGTGTACTGCATGGTCGAGCCCTCCGGCGCGATGGCGAACGCCATAAACACACCGCGGTCCTCAACCGGCGACAGCTCCGGCTTGAGTTGTGTGAACAGGAAGGCCATGCCGGCAAACGCGGCCACGAAGATCAGCGCAACCACCCAGCGCGCCTTCAGCGCTCCGATGAGCAGCTTCTTGTATCCGTTGTGCATGCCGATGAACATGCGCTCGG
The DNA here is from genome assembly GCA_041637935.1 of Burkholderiales bacterium. Lineage (GTDB taxonomy): Bacteria > Pseudomonadota > Gammaproteobacteria > Burkholderiales > Eutrophovitaceae > SG8-40. The sequence goes on from JBFKXV010000162.1 coordinate 5,617, forward strand.
TCCAATTGAACAACCGGCCGTGGCCCTCGTGCTCCTTCAATAGCTTCGAGCACATCATCGGCGTCAGCGTCAGCGCGACAAAGCCGCTGACGACGACTGCGGCAACCACTGTCAAGGCAAATTCGACGAACAGCTGACCAACCCGGCCGGTCATGAATACCAGCGGCGTAAAGACGGCTACCAGGGTGATGGTCATCGCCACCACCGCGAAGCCGATTTCCTTCGCGCCAACCATTGCCGCCTGATAACGGGTCATCCCGTCCTCGATGTGACGGTGAATGTTTTCCAGCATGACGATGGCATCATCGACGACCAGGCCGACGGCAAGCACAATGCCGAGCAATGTCAGCACGTTGATTGAAAATCCCAGCACATACAGGAAGAAGAACGCACCGATGAGCGAAATCGGTATGGTGACGACCGGGATGAGGGTGGCGCGCACACTGCGCAGGAATATGAATATCACCAGCACCACCAGCGCCAATGCCTCCAACATCACCTTGTAGACGGCATTGATGGCTGCGGAGATGAATTCCGAAGTATCGACCGCGACGTCCATGCTCATGCCTTCCGGCAATCCCGCCGCCAGCCGCGGTACCATCTCACGCACCCCCTTGGCAATCGCCAGCGTATTTCCGGTCGATTGCTTGACGACCCCCAGCCCGAGCGC
>JBFKXV010000163.1:0-6242 GCA_041637935.1 Burkholderiales bacterium
CTCTGTGCGCAAGGTGCCATAGGCGTAATCGCCCGACACTTTGAGGACGGCGCTCTTGATGCCGGCCACTTCGCCGGGAGACTCTTCGAGCACCTCGACCGAAAAATCCTTGCGCTCGCAGTAGCGAACGTACATGCGCTCGAGCATCGCTGCCCAGTCCTGCGATTCGGTTCCGCCGGCACCCGACTGGATGTCGACAAAGCATGCGTTCGGGTCCATGGGATTGGAAAACATGCGACGGAACTCGAGCCGCTCGATTGCCGGCTCGATGCCGCCAAGGTCGGATTCGACTGCCAGCAAGGTACTCTCGTCATCTTCTTCGCGGGCGATGTCGAACAATTCCTGCGCGTCTCGCAGACCGCTAGTCACGTTGCTTAAGGTTTCGACGACAGTTTCCAGTGATTTCTTTTCCCTGCCCAGCTCCTGGGCGCGGGGCGGATCATCCCAGATGTTCGGGTCCTCGATCAGCCGGTCAACTTCTGTCAGCCGGTCTTGCTTGCTGTCGAAGTCAAAGATACCTCCGAAGTTCGTCACTACGCCGGTTGAGGTCTTCTATACGTGCCTCGATTTCGTTGATGCGCTCCGCTTCCATAACACTTGCCCGTTCAAAGCAGCGCATTCTACCCGATGCTTCGAATGTTTCGTCGATCAGATCAGTGCTACTCCGAGGATCAGTCCGGCGGCGACGGCCGCCATGGCAGTCGTGCAACGGAGAAACAGGTCTTTGCCGCCGATCACAAGCACCACGCCGAGCTTGAAAGCGATATTTGAGAGCACCGCGAGGACAACGACGTTGGTCGCCTGCTGAGCCGACAGTCGCTCAACGTTGAACAGTCGCATCGCCGACAGCGAGATCGCATCGACATCGGTCAGACCAGAGATCAGTGCCAGCGCATACAACCCTTTCTCACCTGCGATATCGGACAACCAGGCAGACAGGAACACCACGACGGTATAAACCAAGGCGAAGCTCAACGCAGCCCGTAATTCCGTCGGGTTCTTGATATCCGGCATCGGCGCATCCTGAATCCCGGTACTGCGGCGCCACAGATAGACCAGGGCCAGCAACCCCGCCAGAAAACCCGATGCCAGGACCGGAATCAAGGTTGTGACCGTTTTGGGCGCAATGACGGAGGACAGCACCGCAAGGCGAATCAGAACCACGATGTTTGCAATCACGATGACGAACACCGCCAGTCTTTGCATTTCCTGGTGGGCGCGCGTGTAGCGCGCGTAGACCATGGTGGTTACCGTGCTCGAGACCAGTCCGCCCAGGAAGCCGAGCAGCGGCGCACCATAGCGTTGGCCAACGATCCGCAGCGAGATGTATCCGGTCAGACTGACGCCGGAGATCAACACCACCACGAGCCAGATGCGGTAAGGGTTGATGACGCCATAACGCCCAAAGTCCTCGTTGGGCAGCAGCGGCAGCACGATCAGCGCGAGCACGGCGAATTGCAGCATCGAGATCAGATCGCGGCGGGTCAGACGGCGCGCCACACCGCGCAGTTCCGCCTTGAAGTAAAGCAGTATGACGGTCACCACGGCCAGCATCACGGCAGTTCGGACAGGGCCGTACCAGACCATCGCTGACAGCCCGTAACAGACCAACAACGCGACGATCGTCGTCGTGCCTGGTTCGGAGTAGACCTCCTCGCGCGCATACGTGGACACGATCATCGCACCCACAACTGCCAGCCCGACGATCAGAATCCACGGTGTTGCCAGCGCGTCACCGAGAAAGGCCAGCACCGCCGCCAGCAAGGCGACCAGGGCAAAAGTGCGCAATCCAGCCTTGGCACGCGGGTGCCGCTCGCGCTCCAGACCGATCAGCAGTCCGATCGCAAGACTTGCCGCGAACGCCGGCAATTGCGCAAAGTCGGTACCTTCAAGCCAGGTCAGTTCCATTAGATTCTCACCGTCGTGCCGGTCGGCAGTGTTCGATCACCAGTTGCGGCGTACGTTTGCCATTGAACTCGTTGACATTCAAACGATAAACGCATTGGATCTGCTGCGGCAAGGCGCTATCGTCACCAAACCGAATGGCGTCGATCGGGTGGCCGGCACCGGTTTGACCAGCGCCGGTTTGACCCGGACCAGTTCGATCCGAATCGGTTTTATCAGAATTGGTTCTATCAGAATCGGTTTTATCAGAACTGGGCCTGCCAAGACGCAGCTTGCGATGGCGGCCGCCGACCACGCGTTGCTCGACAACCTGAAACGTGTTGCAGAAAGTCGGCTCGGAAAAACCGCGTCCCCAGACTTGCTTTTCCAGCAGTTCGGCGACCTCGAGCGAACAGTCAGCCGCCGCCAGCGAACCATCGACCTCGATGTTTTGCTGTAAGTCGCCGGGATCGAGCATGTAACGAACGATGTCATCAAAGGCGGCCACGAAGGCATCAACATCGGCGCGCCGGATCGTCAGCCCGGCTGCCATCGCGTGCCCGCCGAACCGGACAATCAGGCCGGGGTAGCGTTTGCTGAGCAAATCAAGTGCATCGCGCAAGTGCAGGCCGGCTATCGAGCGACCGGAACCCCTGACCTCGTTGCCGGAGGCGGGTGCCAGCGCGATGACCGGTCTGTGAAAGCGCTCGCGCAGGCGCGAGGCGAGAATACCGACAACGCCGTGGTGCCAACCCGGATCGAATAGAGCCAGCCCAAAGCGGTCGTCGACTTCAATATCCTCGATCAGTTCCAGCGCGCTCGCCTGCATGTGCGCTTCGACGTCACGTCGCTCGCGGTTCAACGCATCGAGCTGCCCGGCCAGCTCCCGGGCCCGATGTATGTCGGTCGACAGCAGACATTCGATGCCCAGCGTCATGTCAGTCAGACGTCCGGCGGCGTTCAGCCGCGGACCGAGCACGAAACCGAGATCATAGGTTGACGCCTGGCGCGGGTCGCGCCCTGCAACGTCGAACAAGGCATCCAGGCCGGGCCGCGAGCGTCCGGAGCGTATTCTCTTCAGCCCCTGCGTAACGAGGGTGCGGTTGTTTTTGTCCAGGCGCACAACGTCGGCAACAGTGCCGAGGGCGACCAGATCGAGTTGATCGGCCAGGTTGAGTGCGGCGCGATCTGAAAACCAGCCACGCTGCTTGAGTTCGGCGCGCAATGCCAGCAGCACGTAGAACATCACGCCGACACCCGCCAGGTTCTTACTCGCGAATGCATCGCCGGCCTGGTTCGGATTGACGATACAAGCCGCCTCCGGAAGCGTTTCACCAGCCAGATGGTGATCGGTAACGAGCACCCGCATTCCAAGCTCATTGGCCCGGGTAACGCCTTCGACGCTAGCAATACCATTGTCCACCGTAATGATCAGTTGCGGCGATTGAGCGGCGGCGATATCAACGATCTCGGGTGTCAGTCCATAGCCATGCTCAAACCGATTCGGCACCAGATAGGTTATCTGCCCGCCAAGTTGGCGCAGCACGCTGACGCCGAGTACACAGGCGGTCGCACCGTCCGCATCGTAGTCAGCCACAATGAGCATGCGCTGCTTCTCGACGATTGCATCGGCCAATAACGCAGCCGCGGCACGGCTGTTAAGCAGGGTCTCGGTCGGCAGCAATGATCGCAGGCTGGTGTCAAGATCGCCATGGCTGCTGATTCCACGTGCGGCATAAATTCTTGCCATGACCGGATGAATCTGTTGACCGATCAGGCGCGCACGCGCTTCTTCGTCGACTGGTCGTGTGACGATTAGCGGGGCAGAGGTTGGGCCGGATCTGGTCAACGGTTGATCTGTCCCTGAAGAAGCAACTGGGATAGAAATTTCGGCAAGGCTTGCCCTCGCTTCCAGAACCGTCGCCGGGCCTTGCGGTCGCAATGGCATGTGACGAGCGCATTCGGCAGGGGCAGCACCAGAGTCAGCTGGTCGAGACGGCCACTGCCAAGTGCGGTCCAGGCCGGGGCGACCCAATCCGATTCGAGCGCTGACAATGATTTTCCGGGCCCGGCGCCCGACGACGCGATCGCGTATTCAACCAGAACGCGTTCACCTTCAGCGATCGCATCGAGGGCGTTAGTCGGCATTTCAATCAGCTGCGCTTGCGAAAGCGTAGCGGTGGCACGCAGCAACGAGTCATCAGCGCACATTCTATCGAAGCGTTTCGGGACTGCCGGTACGCTGCCGCCGCCCCACAACCACAGGCTGTTGATTGGCGGATCATCGCGTTCTTCACGGGCGACGTTGAGCGGTTGCTCATGCAGGCGCATCTGTGCTTCGAGTATCAACCGCTGCCACCATGAGGCGTCTGCACCGGACGGCTGCAAACGGTTCACACTGTGACCTTCGGCGAGCTCGATTTCTGTCGTTGCAAGATGCTGGCTCCGTTTTGACCCTAGACACCAAAGTCCGGTGCCGATGTGTTTCATTTCCAGTTCGTGCTCGGCGAAAAGCGGCTCCAACAAGACGAACAGCGTTCGACTTTCCTGTTCTGACAGGCTTAGCTGTGAACGAGGCTGGAGAGCCAGGTCGTCGCGGTCTATTGCTAAATGAACCGGTTGGGCGCAGATCCAGTATGCCGCGCTGTTATCCGCGCCGTGCGCTCGCGCCAGGATTGCGCCCGCCGGCCAATCGTACTGCCGTTCGATGCCGAAACTGGCGCACACCCAACCGGTCGTGGAGCCGTTTGGCACGCAGCTTTTCTGGCATCGAGCGAGAAACGCCTCGAGAGCTGCGAATCGGTTGTTGTCACCTGAAAACCGGAGATCTTCCAGGTTACGTATCAGAAGAGTCAGTGTGCGCACAGCAGCAAAGCAACGTGAGTGAAAAACGTATAGCGACGAAATCAGACCACTACCGGCTCGAATATGGCAGACTTCGCGTCGGCATGTCTCATTTCCTGGTCAATTAATGCTGAGCCCTTACGAGTTGTTCGTTGGACTGCGCTACACCCGGGCCAAGCGCAAGAACCACTTCATTTCGTTCATCTCGATCATTTCCATGCTCGGAATCGGTCTCGGCGTTGCAGCGCTGATTGTCGTTTTGTCGGTGATGAACGGGTTCCAGAAAGAATTGCGCGCAACCATTCTCGGCGTAGTTTCGCATATCCAGATTGCCGGCATGGGCGGCCGGCTCGACGACTGGCCGCTGATCGACGAGCAGGCACGAAGTCATCCGGAGGTTATCGCATCGGCGCCATACGTGATGGCCGAGGGCTTGCTGTCACGCGGCCGGCCGGTGCAGGGCACGATTGTGCGCGGAATCATTCCCGAGCTGGAGGCGAGCGTGGCCGAAATTGGCGAACACATGCGCGAAGGCCGCCTCGATACGCTACTGCCTGGAGAATACCGCATTGCTCTCGGCATCGACCTGGCGCGATCACTCGGTGCCGCAGTCGGCGATCGGGTGGTGTTGATTGCACCACAAGGTCAGGTCACGCCGGCCGGAATTTTGCCGCGATTACGGCAGTTCACCGTAGCTGGCGTATTCGAGTTGAAGAACTACCAATACGATTCCGGTCTCGCTCTGGTCCACATTGAAGATGCGCAGAAATTGTTTCGTTTTGGCGACGCGGTATCCGGCATCCGTCTCAAGGTCGACGACCTTTTCGCCGCACCACGCATTGCGCGAGAACTCGCCAACACGTTGCCGTCAAGTGTATACGTCGCGGACTGGACGCGCAGCCACGCCAATTTCTTCCGCGCGGTCCAGATCGAGAAACGGGCCATGTTCATCATTCTGTTACTGATTGTCGCTGTGGCGGCGTTCAATATTGTTTCGACGCTGGTGATGGCGGTTACCGACAAGCAGGCCGATATCGCGATTCTGCGAACCCTGGGCGCCGCGCCCGGTGACATCATGAAGATTTTCATAATTCAGGGGGCGCTGATCGGAATCGTCGGCACACTGGCGGGCTTGTTGTTGGGCGTGGTGGTTGCGACCAACATAGACGTCATCGTGCCTGCTATCGAGAGCGTGCTTGGATTCAAGTTTCTCGCAAAAGACGTCTACTACATCGACGATCTGCCGTCCGAGTTGCTGGCTGGCGATGTCACTGTTATCGGAGTGACTGCGTTCGTGCTGACCCTGTTGGCGACGCTTTATCCAAGTTACAGGGCGGCCAGAACCAATCCGGCGGAAGCACTGCGCTATGAATAAATTGCGCTATGAATATATTTCGCTATGAGCAAGGCAAACCAATCTATATGGCGTGGTGCAAATGAATGAAGCCGGGTCAGCTGTGGCAGAAACGGTCGCGGCGCAACCGCTCGCGCCACAGGTGGTGCTGGCCTGTCAC
>JBFKXV010000164.1:0-6221 GCA_041637935.1 Burkholderiales bacterium
CATCCACCACACGCTCGATTTCAAAGTCGGCGCCACCTATGACAGCTGCTACATCGATTTGCCCGGTCACGGAACGGTCGATATGGGACTGCAGGTTCGCAATGTGGCCGACACCAGGAAAGTGATCGATGGCAAAGTGGCGCGCCGTGCCGGCTGCCGGTTCGTCAACCTTTCGCGGCCCGGCGAAAGCGCTATCCAGCGCTATATCATGAGCCTGGAAATGGCCCGCGATATGCGGCAAGGGCGGCGCATCATGGTAAAGCGTTAGCGGGCTGCAGGACCAAAGCTATCTGCCGCGCCATAGACGTAAACGCAGCGAGGTGAGAACGAGGCAGGCCTGCATCACGGTTCACAAGGCCGGCCCTGCCCGAGCCAGTAACGCGCCCGGGCGGCAGCACGCCTTCAAACGGGCATATTCATGACATCCTGATAGGCGGCGATGATCCGGTTTCTGACCTGAATCATGGTCTGAAACGAGATATTCGCCTTGGCCATCTGCACCATCACGTCCTGCAGATCGATGTCGGGATCACCCATTTCAAACGCTTTCTGCATACCAGCAGATTTCATCTGTGTGTCATTGACCGAGTCGATGGCACTGCTAAGCACCTGCGAGAAGCTGCCCGATTCGCCCTTGCCGGGCTGAACCGTTTTTTGGGCTGCTTCGTTTGGCCGCGTCGCCGCTTGCGCCGCGCGCAGTTGCGCCAGAATCGAATCGAGCGTGCTGGTTTCCATGTTCCTAAGTCTCCACTTGCCTTTCTTCAGTGGTCGACACCATAGCCCTTCCACGTCCACCCGGCTGCACCGAATAGCAGGGCAAAAAGCGCTCTTTTCTCGGCCTCTTCCAGCCCTTTCCCTTCGCATAATCCGACATCAACACCAGTCTATGGCTGGTTCAATTATTTATTTTTAATCAATTAGTTATATTTCATAAACGAACGGAAAATGGCACAACAAGCACAACCCCCGGTACCGGTCGCGTTGCAGCAGCTAAACAGCCCCTATGTGCGCCAAGGCATCGGCTTGATGCTGGCGGTGGCGACGGCGACGGCGTTGCTGGTCGGCGCCTGGCTATGGAGTCAGACGCCGGACTACCGCGTCTTGTACGCCAATGTCACTGACCGTGATGGCGGTGAGATCGTCGCCGCGCTGTCGCAAATGAACGTTCCGTACCGTGTTTCCGATGGCGGCGGCGCGATCCTGGTCCCGTCAGACCAGGTACACGACATTCGTCTGCGCCTCGCTTCGGAGGGCCTGCCCCGTGGCAGCTCGGTCGGTTTCGAGCTGATGGAGAACACGCGGCTGGGCACCAGTCAGTTTCTCGAACAGGTGAACTACCAACGTGCGCTCGAGGGTGAACTGGCTCGCTCGATCAAAGCGCTTGCCGCGGTACGCAACGCCCGCGTGCATTTGGCCATCCCCAAACCATCGGTTTTCCTGCGTGAATCGCAAAAACCGTCCGCGTCGGTGCTGGTCGATCTGTTTCCCGGGCGCCAGATCGAGACCGGCCAGGTCAGCTCGATCGCGCATCTGGTTTCGTCCAGCGTTCCGAATCTGCCGCTGACCAATGTCACGGTGGTCGACCAGACGGGAAAACTGCTATCGGCAAAAGATGCCGCCGATGACAGTGCGCTCGACCCGCGCCAGTTGAAATACACAAAACAGATTGAACAAAGCATCGTTAAGCGCATTGAGACCATTCTGGAGCCGTTCGTCGGCGCCGAGAATGTTCGCGCCCAGGTCACTGCTGATGTCGACTTCTCGCAAATCGAGGCGGCTGAGGAGTTGTACCGCCCCAATCAGCAGACCGAAGCGGCGGTGCGCAGCTCACAATCGCAGGAATCGATGCGCACCGAAGCTGCTCAGGGTGGCGTGCCTGGTGCGTTTTCCAATCAGCCGCCCGACCGGGCTGAGGCACCAATTGAAACCAGTCCTGCCGGCGGCGATGGACGCGCGCAAGGCGATGCCAACAACCAGGGCACGCCACCACCGGTCAGCAGCAACAAGGACTCGCGGGTCCTCTACGAAGTTGACAAGACGGTTCGACACACGCGCCAATCGGTCGGCACGGTCAAACGCCTGTCGGTGGCCGTGGTGGTCAACCACAAGCGGGTGGCTGGCGGCGAAGGCAACGCCAACCTGGTACCCCGTACTACTGAAGAAATGAACCAGATCACCGATCTGGTGCGCCAATCGATGGGCTACAGCGAAGCCCGTGGCGATGCGCTCAGCGTCGCCAATGCCGCTTTCACCTCCGAGGAGATACCGGATGCCGAAGCGCTACCGCTGTGGCGCCAGCCTGGGACCATTGCATTGGTCAAGGAAATCGCCAAGCACCTGTTGATCGCCGCGGTGGCGCTGTTCGCATTCTTCAAGATTCTGCGGCCGATGTTCCAGCGCGCGCTGGCACCAATCGAAATTGCCATGCCGGCGCAACTGGGTGCGCCCGGCGAATATGATGAATCGCTCGGCCTGCTGACCGGCGGTCAGCAAGGCGCACAGGCGGTGGGCTACGGCAACCGGCTCGAGTCAGCCAAACAGCTGGCGCGCGAGGAGCCAAAAATGGTGGCCAGCGTAGTCAAGGGATGGGTGGATGGCAGCTGAGGGATTACAAAAAAGCGCCGTTCTGCTGATGTCGTTGGGTGAGGACCACGCCGCCGAGGTGCTGCGGCACCTGGCGCCACGCGAGGTACAGAAAATCAGCCAGGCGATGGCTGACCTGAAGAACGTTTCACACGCCGAGATTGATGCCGTGATGAAGGATTTTGTACAGGCGACCGGCAGTATCAGCCCGTTCGGGACTGGAACCAATGAATACATACGCAATGTGCTGACCAAGGCACTCGGCGAAGACGTGGCCTCGGGTCTGATTGATCGAATTCTGAAAACGGGTGATGCCAGCGGCATTCAAGGCCTGAAATGGCTTGATTCGGAGTCCGCCGCGGAACTGGTGAAAAACGAGCATCCACAAATCATCGCTTCCATCCTGGTGCATCTCGATCGCGACCAGGCCAGTGAAATCCTCGCGCACTTTACAGAGGAATTGCAAAACGACGTCATTTTGCGTATCGCCATGCTCGACGGTATCCAGCCAGTCGCGCTGGAAGATCTCAACGAAGTGTTGGCGAAACTGGTGTCCGGCGGCAAGAACATGAAAAAAACATCAATGGGTGGAGCCCGCACCGCCGCTGAGATTCTCAACTTCGTTCCGAACACGATCGAGGGCAGCGTGCTCGACAGTGTCCGCGAGTACGACGAGGAACTGGCGCAGAAGATCATGGACCAGATGTTCATTTTCGAGAACCTGCTCGATCTCGACGATCGCGGCATACAGCTGCTGCTGCGAGAGGTGCAATCCGAATCGTTGATTACCGCACTCAAAGGTGCGTCAGCGGAAGTGCAGGACAAGATTTTCAAGAACATGTCGACACGGGCCGCCGATACGCTTCGTGAGGACCTCGAAGCGAAAGGACCGGTCAAGCTGTCCGAGGTCGAAATGGAGCAGAAAGAGATACTCAAGACCTGCCGGCGGCTCGCCGAGGAAGGCCAGATTTCGATGGGCGGTAAAGGTGATGACGCTTATGTCTAACGCTGCAAGGCATGTTGCTTCGCCGACAACGGTCGTTGTGTTACGCAACGATAGCGTTTGGCCAGCACGGCGTCTTGAGCCGGGAAACTTGGCATGAGTGCCGGCGTAATTCGCAAGGAAGATACCGCCCAGGTCGACGCCTGGGAGATGGAGGCTTTCGGCCCATCCGATCACGCTGGTGTTCGGCTGCCGACAGTCGACCAGATTGACCGCCTGCACCGGACAGCGCACAGCGAGGGATTCGAACAGGGCTACCGGGATGGCCAGGCGCGGGCGGCCGCCGAAGCAGAAAAACTGGCGGCACTGCTGCGCAACGTTGCAGCAGAGATTGACGAGTTTGACCGCAACATCGCCGATAACGTATTGAGCTTTGCATTGGTCGTGGCGCAAGCCGTGCTGCGCACCGACCTCGACCATCGTCCCGAGTTGATCATTCCAGTAATTCGCGAATCGCTTGCCGAATTTCCGACCACCGGGCATTCGCGCCAATTGCGCCTGCATCCGCAAGACGCGGCCATTGTCAAGCAGGTTGCATCCGATCTGGTTTCATCGGGACGCATCGAAGTGATCGAGGATGCGGCAATCGAGCGCGGCGGCTGCCGCCTGCGCAGCGACATTGGAGAGGTCGACGCTACTTTGCCAACACGCTGGCAACGCGCCCTCGCGGCACTGGGACGAAACGATGCCTGGCTCGGCCAGACCACGGATGAAGCGGCGCATGAAAACGAAACTGACGGCGAAGACGAAGTCACGCAGAAACATGCGGCCGAGCACGCAACGGTAGATCAACCAGGCAGCGAAGCTGCAGAAAACAAAACGGTCGCAGATAAAAATCCGGATCAAGACAAATCGGAGCAAGGTAAATCGGGTCGAAATAAATCGGGTCGAGACGAATCAGCGGAGCGCGACGATGAAGCCGACGGCTAATAGTGCTGCGACACGTGCAGGTCGTGTCGGCCGTTGGCTGCGCGATTGCAGCGCTGCGTTGCAGACACCGGCACCACTGGAACTGAATGGCTTTCTGACGCGTGCCGCCGGCCTGGTACTGGAAGCGTCGGGCTTGAAGTTACCGGTCGGCAGCACCTGTGCCGTTTATCTACCGGGCAACAATGTTGTCGAAGCGGAAGTCGTTGGTTTTTCCGGCGAGCATATTTATCTGATGCCGGCCAATGATGTGTATGGACTGACGCCGGGTGCGCGTGTCGCTGCACAGCATGTCACCCTCGACCCGTTGAGATTGGGCAAGAAGCCGACACCGCGCCGGCGCGCCAGTGACCGCGGCAAGCAGATCACGGTGGGGGTCGAACTGCTCGGGCGCGTGCTCGACGGCGCTGGCAGACCACTCGACGGGCTCGGCCCGTTGGTGGCGAACGACACGCAAGCGTTGCACGGCCGGCCCTACAACCCCCTCGAGCGTAGCGCCATCAACGAAATCCTCGATGTCGGTGTGCGCACGATCAACGCCCTGCTCCCTATCGGCCGTGGCCAACGCATGGGCCTGTTTGCCGGATCCGGCGTAGGCAAGTCGGTGCTGCTGGGAATGATGGCGCGTTACACCTCTGCCGACGTGACGGTCGTGGGTCTGATCGGCGAGCGCGGTCGCGAGGTCAAGGAATTCATCGAACAGATTCTCGGCGCCGACGGATTGCGACGCTCGGTCGTCGTCGCTGCACCAGCCGACACCTCTCCCCTGATGCGCATTCAGGGTGCGGCGTACGCGACGGCGATTGCCGAGTACTTTCGCGATAAAGGCAAAAACGTGCTTTTGATCATGGACTCGCTGACCCGCTACGCCATGGCGGCACGTGAAATCGCACTGGCGATCGGTGAACCGCCAGCCACCCGCGGCTACCCGCCTTCAGCCTTCGCCAAATTACCGGCGTTGGTGGAACGCGCCGGCACCGGTCCTGCCGGCGGCGGATCGATCACCGCGTTCTACACCGTGCTGACTGAAACTGACGACAATCAGGATCCAGTCGCCGAAGCGGCGCGAGCCATTCTCGATGGCCACATCGTGTTGTCACGCGATCTCGCCGACGCCGGCCACTATCCGGCGATCGATATCGAAACTTCGATCAGTCGTGTCATGCCGTCCATCGCCGGCGCCGAGCAACTCGAAATGGCACGGCAACTGAAAGCCCTATACGCACGTTACCGCCGGTCGCGTGACCTGATCAATGTCGGCGCTTACGTAGCCGGCACCGACCCGCTGCTCGATGAAGCAATCGTGCGCATGCCGTCGATCGAATCGTTTTTGCGCCAGGACATGCACAGCGCCAACAGCGTGCAGGCAAGCATTCAACAACTGGCCGCGCTGTTCACGCAGGCCGAACACACACTTGCGCCGACCGGGCAGGCGCAGCAAGGACAGGCGCAGCCCGGGCAGGCGCAGCAGGCACAGGCGCCGACCGGGCACGCGCAATACGGACAGACGCAACCAGGACAGAACCCACCGGGCCAGACGCAGCTACAACAGTCGCTGCATGGTGAGACCCGCTAGCCACACCCCGAACAAGCATAGAAAAGGATTAGTGACAGACAATGGTAAAAAAACCGTTCTCTTTACAGCCGGTACGCGATCTCGCCCAGCGTCAGAGCGACGACGCCGCGGCAACGCTCGGCCGTCTGCGCG
>JBFKXV010000165.1:0-6196 GCA_041637935.1 Burkholderiales bacterium
CAGCGGCAAGGAACTCGTCGCCAACTCATTGCATCGGCAGAGCCCGCGCAATGACAAACCTTTTTTGGCGCTGAACTGTGCTGCCATTTCACCGACGCTGGTCGAGCCAACGCTATTCGGGTACAGCAAAGGTGCATTCACCGGCGCAACTACGGCTCGCCCCGGATACTTCGAAGATGCCCGTGATGGAACACTGTTTCTCGATGAGATTGGCGAACTCCCACTCGAGCTTCAGGCCAAGTTGCTGCGCGTGCTTGAAAATGGTGAGTTCCAGCGCGTCGGTGAAACGCAAAGCCGCGTTAGCAATGCGCGGGTGATCGCTGCAACCAATCGTGATCTTCGAAACGAGGTTAAAGAGGGACGGTTCAGAGCGGATTTGTATCACCGGCTTTCGGTATTTACCGTGCAGGTCCCGCCGTTGAGGGATATGGGCGACGATAAGCTGCTGCTGCTTGCACATTTCTCGCAGTTCTATGCGCGGGAAAGCAACGTCGATCCATTCGTGCTCGATACCGGCGCGACAAGACTGTGGCTCGAGTATGACTTTCCCGGCAATGTGCGAGAGCTGCGAAATATTGTTATTCGGCTCAGCACCAAACATCCCGGCAAGAGCGTAACGATCGATCAATTGCTGGGCGAACTTGACTGGGAAGACACAGATGCTGCGCCGCCATTAGCGAGCCCCGAGCCCACCGCGTCGACCGATGCGGCTCGCCAACGCCTGCAGCGCGACAAGAACTTTCAACTTGATCAACTGCTCAAGGAACTCGAGCGCAGTTATGTCGAGGCGGCACTCGAACTGACTCACGGAAATTTAAGCAAGGCGGCGAGAATGCTGGGCATTCACCGCACCACTCTGTACAGCCGAATGCAAAGCTACGAGCAATTATCCCGGGAAGACTAATCGGATGTATTACAGCTTTTTCGGGCTGTCGCAGCCGCCTTTCAAAATCACGCCGGACACCGAGATGTTTTTCGACGGTGGCAATCGAGGCGCAATCCTCGAGGCACTGATCTACGCCATCTCGCAGGGCGAGGGGATTATCAAGGTGACTGGTGAGGTCGGCAGCGGCAAGACCATGCTTTGCCGCATGCTGCAGACTCGCCTGCCCGAAACAGTTGAGACGATTTACCTCGCAAACCCGAGCGTTTCGCGTGATGAGATATTGCACGCCATTGCCTTCGAAATGCAGTTGCCGGTGCCGAAGGACGCGAGCCGTATCGAGGTCATGCATCGCATCAACGACTACCTTCTCGAGCGGCACGCCGAAGGCAAGCATGTCGTGCTGTTCGTTGAGGAGTCGCAGAGCATGCCATTGGATACACTGGAAGAAGTCCGGCTGTTGTCCAACCTCGAAACCGACCATCACAAGCTGTTGCAGATTGTGCTGTTCGGACAACCGGAACTCGACCATAACCTGCGGCGTCCGGAGATCCGTCAGCTGCGTGAAAGAATCACCCATAGTTTTTCATTGACCCCGTTGCCGGCAGGTGATGTGCGCCGCTACCTGACATTTCGCTTACGCGCGGTGGGCTACCGCGGTCCCGATTTATTCAGCCGCCGCGTCGTCGACTACATCAGCCGCGTCAGCCAGGGTTTGACTCGGCGCGTCAACATCGTCGCCGACAAGGCACTGCTCGCCGCATTTGCCGATGGCACCCATAATGTGTCGATCAAGCACGTCAAAGCAGCGGTGCACGACACGGAATTCGCCGATACCGCGCCGAGACTGGCAGTCTCGCCACTTGGCTACATTACGGTCGGGTTGTTCGTCGGCGGAGCCATCGGCGTGACGGCGTTGATTGCCTTTCAACACATGCGCGATGACCGCGCGGATGTGCCAACCGTCCCCACAGTCGGCTTCAACGCGGCGGCCCGATCCGACCAGGCGCAGGTTCAGCCCACGGTCGGGACCCGCGCAGTGCATCAGGAGGCGGCCGTGACGCCATCCGGAATGTCAGCGGTTGCCGCGCTACAGACACAAGCCTACGCACCGGCGTCCACCGGCAACGCCGGCGAGAGCACCTTGGCAGCACAGTTGCCCGAAACCGACGATCTGTTGGAACAGAGATTGCGTGAAACCCGGCGATGGCTCTCCGAAACCGACGACAGTCGATTCACCATTCAGTTGCTCGGCTCGGATAACCCCGACTACCTGAGAAGTGGTCTGGCAGCAATCGGTGATCTCGTTGAGCTGGAAAGGGTTTTTGTGTACCGCACGCGCGCCAATCAAAGACCTTCATATACCGTCTTGTTGGGTACGTTCGGTACTCGCGCAGAGGCGTACCAGGAAATCGACGCCCTGCCCGAATCGATAAAGGCGAACGGCCCGTATTTCCGCACCATCAGGGGCGTTAAAGCAGAAATTGCCCGCAACGGCGTCTGATTCACATCTGCCTCATTGGCAGCGTGAAACAAAAGATCGGCACAAACTATGTCGTGGACAGCAATGACCAGTAGGGGGGACGACAGACAGACGGTAGCGGACCCGGCCGCGGCCTCAGCGCCAGCACGCCATACCCACCGCGTCGCCTCGCTTGGACTTGTTCTGAGCGCATTCATCGCGCTTGCATTGCTGGCCGCATGCGCAGCTTACAGACCGAGCGTGCCGCCGTCCGAGGCACATATCAGCCGCGATACGGTCGCCGTCACGCCGGCGGACGAGGCGATACTTCCGCCGGTCACGGTCAGTGATTACGTTCCGATGCCGAAACCGCGCGTCAAACTGCCCACCTACAGCGTGGTTGTGACCGAGGTACCGGTAAAAGAACTGCTGTTCGCCCTGGCGCGAGACACCAAGCAAAACATCGACGTGCATCCCAACGTGCAGGGCGTGGTCAGCATCAACGCCGTCGACGAAACGTTTCCCGCGATACTGGAGCGCATCGCCAACCAAACGAACATCCGCTATCACAACCAGGGCAAGACCATCGTCGTCGTTCCCGACACGCCATATTTCAAAACCTATCGAGTCGACTACGTCAATGTAAATCGCAATTCCGAGGCCTCGGTCGGTGTCAGCGGCGACATCACTTCGGCCAGCGTGGGAGATAACCAGGCAAGTACGTCGAAGCAGGGATCGAGCACGACGATCGGCTCCAAGTCGGAGGCGGATTTCTGGGGCGTACTGCGCGCCAACATAGCGAGCATCATTGCTGCAACCAAGGCACTTAGCGAGACAGAGGGCCAGAAAGCCCTCAGGGCGGAAGCCCAGCAACGCGCCAGGCAAGAGCGCATCCTGCAGGCCGAAGCTGTGGCAGGCGCTGGCGGAGATGCAGCGGGGTTGTTTGACGCCGCTTTCGGCGACATACCCGCTGCCAACATCCAAACAGAGGATGAGATTATCGTTAACGCGGTTGCCGGTACGGTCACCGTTCTCGGTTCCGAGAAACAACACCAGTTGGTCCAGGCATACCTCGACGGCGTGACCTCTTCCACGCAACGCCAGGTCCTGATCGAGGCCACCATCGCCGAAGTACAGCTTTCCAACGCCTATCAGGGCGGTATTGACTGGAGCCGGATCGCCGGCGGCACCGGCTTCACCTTTCAGCAGGAATTGCTGGGCAGTAACCTGGGAGGCGCACCACGCATGGTGGTAGGTTACGCCAACGCGACGTCTGAGGTGGGTAACATTTCCGCCTCGCTCAGACTGCTCGAACAATTCGGCAACACCCGCGTGCTATCCAGCCCCAAACTGATGGCACTGAATAATCAGCCGGCGCTGCTGAAAGTGGTCGACAACGTCGTTTACTTCGAAATCGAAACGGATACCACCACGACCGCGACGGGGCCCTCCCTCACAACGTTCGATACCACCGTGCGCACCGTGCCAGTTGGATTGGTGATGTCCGTACTGCCGCAAGTATCCGAAAACGGCATGGTCAGCCTTACCGTGCGGCCGACCATATCGAGAGTGCTGCGGTTCAAGAACGACCCCAACCCATCGCTGGCAGCGGCCGGCGTTGAAAATCCGGTGCCCGAGATACAGGTGCGCGAAATGGAGTCCATGCTGCAGGTCGGTAGCGGACAAACCGTCGTACTGGGTGGACTGATGCAGGATGATGTACGGCGTGATCGGGATCAGGTTCCCCTAGCCGGTTCGCTGCCCGCCGTGGGTGACGCATTTGCCTATCGTGACGAGGAAGTGACTAAATCGGAACTGATCATCTTTCTCAAACCAACTGTGGTGGCCAACCCCAGTCTCGACAGCGATGAGCTGAAGTTCTTTCAGCGCCTCCTGCCGTCGATCGATCCGACCGGCAATGATCCATGAGTCTGCTGCTACAAGCGCTGCAGAAGGCGTCAAAAGATCGCGACAACAACACAGACAATGCGCCTGTGGACAGTGCCGCTGCTGACGACGACCTGACACTGGAGCCGCTGCCCGAGCCTCGACTCAACGACGAGTCGGTGCCGGCGAATGATCGAGTGGCCGACCCAACACCGACGCCCGACGATGCCGCAGACGTGATGCGCGCCAACGAAGTTCCGAGCTACACGGCGCTGGATTGGGCACGCGAGCATTACATGCTGACCTTTCTCGCGGGCGCAGTGCTGTTTGCCATTGTCTACGGACTCTACGTCTATGTGCAGATCTCCAACCCCGGCTGGTTTCGCTCTACGCCCGCGCCTGTCAGCGTGCCAGTCCAGACCGTCATCTCGCCGCTGCCTGCTCCGCTAGACCAATCACCACGCATCTCGGGCTTGCCAGCGGCGGCAGACACGATAGACCCGCCAGGCGAGGCATCGACCATGCTTGCCGACTCGCGTGGCGATACCGACGAGCAAACGGCGCCGAAATCGAACGGTGCCGCTAGCACCGCGCCCCGCACCGGTGCGGTTGCACCGGCCGCACAAGGGTCGCAGCAGGACAAACGACCAGCGTTATCCGCGGCACAACCAACAACCACCACCGTGCGGGCAAATTCATCGCGTAACGTATCGGCGCGGCTCGACAGTGAAGGCATAGAAGTCATTGAGATCCCGGTTGGCCCAAACGTGGCGGCGCTGCCTGACAGGGCGGCAACAGCGAACCGGGCGAGCATCGAAGTGCAGGCGCAAGACGGCGCTTTTTCGCAAATCGATCCGGTGTTGATGATGGCTTACGAAGCTTTGCAGCTCGGCCAATATGACAAAGCTGGCACGCTTTATAGCGAGGTGCTTTCACGCAACCCCGATAGCATTGATGCGATGCTCGGTCTGGCCGCGATCGCCTGGAAACAGGACCGGCCAACGGTCGCCAGCCGCTATTATGGCCGGGTGCTGGAAATGGAGCCGCGCAACACGCACGCGCAAGCAGGCCTGATCGCGATTCTCGGCAATGCCAACCCAATTGCCGCCGAGACCAAACTCAAGCAGCTCATCGACCGTGAGCCGTCCGGTTTTCTCTATTTCACGTTGGGTAATCTGTACGCTGAACGCCGCCTGTGGTCGCAGGCACAACGTGCCTATTTCCAGGCCCATCAGCTGCAACCCGAGAACTCCGACTACGCGTTCAATCTGGCGGTTGGCCTCGAGCATTTGGGGCAAGCGCGCCCGGCTCTCGACTACTACCGAAAAGCACTCGACCTGTCGTTCAGAAGCGGACGCGCGAACTTCGATCAGACGCTCGCTATCGAACGCGTCGGGCAACTATCGGCACGCGTCGAGTAAGCCCCAAGTAGAAAATATGGCCGAGCAACGAAAGAAGCTCCGTCTGGGCGAACTACTCGTCCAGCAGGGACTGATCACGCAGGACCAGCTGCGCATCGCGCTCACCGAGCAGACCTCACAAAAGAGCGTACCTCTCGGGCGCTTGTTGGTGCGGATGGGGTTCGTCACCGAGTCGGTGATTCGCGACATCATGGCGCGAACCATCGGCCAGGAAAGTATCGACCTGAATCAGGTCCTGGTCGATGCTGAAGCGCTGAATCTGGTCCCGCAGGAGTTCGCGCGGCGGCAACGGCTGTTGCCAATCGCATTCAATGCGGAAAAGGGCGAGCTGACTGTCGCCATCACCGAAGTGTTCAATCTGGCCGCGCTCGATCAACTGCGCGCCATGGTCGGCACCAATGTGCAGATCAAGACCGTGCTCGCCGGCCAGGCGCAACTCGACGAATTCATTGACCAATTTTACGGTTTCGAATTGTCCGTTGACGGCATCCTGCGCGAAATCGAAACCGGTGAAGTCGATTACCAAAGCCTGCAACAGGACAG